>CADBUF010000069.1 GCA_902797795.1 uncultured Erysipelotrichaceae bacterium | reverse complement strand
TGGTGCGCGGGATGAGAATCGAACTCACACATCTTGCGATATACGCCCCTCAAACGTACGCGTCTACCAGTTCCGCCACCTGCGCATAACCAAGTTGCTTGTATATTCTATGAAAATATTAAAAAAAAGACAAGAGCATAATGATTTTTGTTTAGATATTTGATAAAATATCATACGTTACTCAGAGGTAAATAAAAATGAGAGAAATATTAGTTGAAACAAGTGCCAGACACGTACATGTTACAGAAGAACAATTCAAAATCTTATTTGGAGAAGACGCCAAAATCGAAGTAAGAGCACCTCTTAGCCAACCAGGCCAATTCGTCTCTTTTTCTAGAGTGGATATCGTCGGTCCAAAAAGAACCATTAATAACGTTTCTATCCTTGGTCCATTTAGAAAAGCTGGACAAGTAGAAATCAGCGCCACTGACGCAAGAACCATTGGTTCTCCTGCCATCATTAGAGAAAGCGGTGATGTTAAAGGTAGTGCTCCAATTAAACTCGTTGGTCCTAATGGGGAAGTTGAACTTGAAGAAGGCTTGATCGTTGCTAAACGTCATATTCATATGACACCAGAAGACGCTAAAGAATTTGGCGTTAAAAACGGTGAAATTGTTAACTTTGAAGTCAAAACACCTGAAAGAAGCTTAATCTTTGGTGATGTTGTTGTAAGAGTTAGAGAAGACTTTGCCTTAGCAATGCATATCGACACTGATGAAAGTAACGCTGCTGGTTGTAGCGGTACAGTATACGGAAGAATTGTGAAATAATGGAAACAATTCACTATTATCCTAAAGGAACTTGTTCCGTTGAAATGTTTATTGATCATGAAGACGGAATCATTCAAAAAGTCAAGATTGTTAGAGGTTGTCCAGGTAACACTCAAGGTTTAGCAGCCCTACTTGTTGGGATGAAACTTGAAGAAGCTCAAAGAAGACTTGAAGGTATTCAATGTCGTAATGGAACTTCTTGTCCTGATCAATTAGCAAAAGCCATCAAACAATACTTGAATAAATAACAATATCTATATAAGATATATAAGACTTATCCAGAACCATGTAAAAAGGATGAAAAAACATGGTAGCAACTCTCAATGTAGTAAGTGCTTTCCTTAGCAAGGACCCAGAACCTTGAACGATAAGTAGAGAAGAAATATGACTTCTCCCATTTCTGGGGGAAGTTTTATTTTGAGGTAATTATCATATGAAAAAGGAAAAAATCTTATTCACATCTGAATCCGTCAGTGAAGGTCATCCAGACAAAGTCTGCGACCAAATTTCTGATGCGATTTTAGATGCTTGCTTAAAAGTCGATGAATCTTCTCACGTTGCTTGTGAATGTTTTGCAACCACCGACTTCATTTTGGTGGGTGGAGAAATAACCTGCAAAGAAAAAGTTGATATTGTGAATATTGTCAAAAGCGTCCTTAAACGTATCGGTTATGATAAAAAGGAATATGGATGTGATTATCACACAATTGAGATCGTTGATAAAATCAAACAACAATCAAGTGATATCAATATGGGGGTCAATCAAACTAATCCTGAAGAGTTAGGGGCGGGCGATCAAGGAATGATGTTTGGCTATGCCACTAATGAAACTGAAGGATATATGCCTCTTCCTATATCTATTGCGCATAAATTAGTAAGAGAAGCTAGTGAACAACGTCATAAAGGTGTCTTTAAAGGCGCTAGACCAGATATGAAAAGCCAAGTCACCATTGATTATAGTGATCCTAATCATTTAAGAATTGATAATGTTCTGATGTCGGTTCAACATGACCCTGATGTTGATTTAGAAGAATTTAAAAAATATATCCATGAAAACATCATGAAAAAAGTGATTAGAAGTTTTGGATTTAACGATGATTTTGATTATTTAATCAACCCTACTGGTAGATTCGTATTAGGTGGACCTGCTGGAGATACGGGATTAACTGGAAGAAAAATTATCGTTGATACTTATGGAGGAAGCGCACATCACGGTGGAGGAGCATTCTCTGGAAAAGACCCTTCTAAAGTTGACCGCAGTGGTGCTTATATGGCTAGATATATCGCTAAAAATTTAGTGGCAGCTGGGGTAAGTGATAAACTCGAAGTCCAATTGTCTTATGCAATTGGTGTACCAACCCCATTAAGTGTCGCGGTAGAAACATTTGGGTGTAATAAATATCCTAAAGAAAAGATTCTTGAAGTTATTGAAAAAGTATTCGATTGTCGACCAGGCATGATAATTAAAAGCTTCTCACTTAAAAAACCAACGTTTAAATATCAAGACATCTCAAATTATGGACATTTTGGAAGGCCAGACGTCAATCTTCCTTGGGAAAAACTTGATAAGGTTAGTGAGATTAAAAAGCTATTGAAATAGGAGTGGTGCGTGCCACTCTTTTTGTTTTTGCAAAGAAAAACAATATTAAAACTTTAATATTTGCTCCTTTCTCAGTTATAATTAAAGTGTAATCCTATTCTAGGAATTTGGAAAGGAGACTATAGTATCATGAAATACCAAATTATCGGAAAGAACATCGAAGTGACCGAAGGCATTT
>CADBUF010000068.1 GCA_902797795.1 uncultured Erysipelotrichaceae bacterium | reverse complement strand
GGAGGTAAATAATCATGGTTAAGAAAGATTTAAGTATTACCTTCTTAGGTGTTAAATTCCCTAATCCTTTCTGCCTTTCTTCTTCTCCAGTCGGTAACGACTATGATATGTGTAAGAAAGCGTATGATGTCGGATGGGGTGGTATTGTCTTTAAGACAATTGGACCAAAATCCTACGTTATTAATGAAGTTTCTCCACGTTTTGATACATTAAGTAAAGAAGCTGAACCATTTGTTGGCTTTAAAAACATGGAGCAAATCGCTGAACACTCTTTAGAAGAAAACTTAAGAGATTTAGCAAGACTTAAAAAAGAATATCCTGACAAAGTATTAATCGCTTCCATCATGGGTAATGATGAAGCAACTTGGGAAGATCTCGCTCGTAAAGTTACAGAAGCGGGAGCTGACATGATTGAAATGAACTTATCATGTCCTCAAATGACATCTCACGCGATGGGTAGCGACGTTGGTAGTAATCCAGAACTTTGTAAGAAGTACTGTCAAGCTGTTAAACGTGGTTCTAAACTCCCAATGATGGCGAAGATGACACCTAATATTACTGATATGGTGGTCGTCGCTAAAGCGTGTTTAGAAGGTGGCGCAGATGGTATTGCCGCAATTAACACCATCAAATCAATTTGTAATATTGATTTAGATAAGAAAATTGGTATGCCAATCGTTAACGGTAAATCCTCTATTTCTGGCTATTCCGGAAAAGCTGTTAAACCTGTCGCTTTAAGATTTATCCAACAAATGAGAGTTGGCATTCCAGGAGTGGAAATCTCCGGTATTGGTGGTATTGAAACTTGGGAAGACGCTGCTGAATTCATTTTAGTGGGCGCTAAAACCTTACAAGTTACTACAGGTATCATGCAATATGGCTATCGCATCGTTGAAGATTTATGCAACGGCTTAATGCATTACATGGAAGAACAAAAAGTTGATTCCCTAGAAGAACTTGTTGGCAAAGCCAATAAGAACATCATTCCTGCTGAAGAACTCGATAGAGACTATATTGTCTATCCAGAAATCGATAAAGAAAAATGTGTCGGTTGTGGTAGATGCTACATCTCTTGTTATGATGGTGCTCACCAAGCTATGGAATGGGACGAAGAGAGTCGTAGACCTACATGTAACCACGACAAATGTGTCGGTTGCTTATTATGCGGACACGTCTGTCCAGTAGGGGCAATTTCTAAAGGTGAAATCGTCTTCAAAAAGACCGCTAAACCTGGTCGTAAAGTTAAAGACGTTAGACTTTAATTAATTATGTTATTAGGCCACCTAGCCCTAGTGGTTGGGTGGTCTTTTATTATGTTATCGAAAAAATATAATGTAAATTATCTTTAACATTTAATAATATATAGGTAAAATATAGTTGACATTATGAAAAATAAACTTACTACATTTGATACAATTGTACCAAAAACACAAGAATACATAAGAATTCTTGGTGAAAACCTCAAGCTTGCTCGATTAAGAAGAAGACTACCCCAGTCTATTGTTGCTGATAGAGCCTCCATTTCTAGACAAACGTTATCTAAACTTGAAAACGGAGATTGTAAGATATCTATTGGAGTTCTTGCTAATGTCTTGCACGCTTTAAATGGTAGTGATAAAGAACTTACAAACATTATGAGGGAAGATGAGCTTGGTAGAACTATTCAGGATTTAAATATCAAAGTACCGAGAAGAGGAAGAAGATGAAGAAATTTTTCTTATGTTTTAATGAAGAATATATTGGTGAATTATATTTCGATTCCGCTAGAGGAGAAGAAATTTCTTCTTTTAGGACTATGAACGCGAATCCTCGGTTGTTCAACTGCTGAGATGAAAGTGACTAAGATACTATATACTGCTGAATTTTCATAAAATAATATATATATATATTAAGTGGAAAAATTGCCACTTTTTTGGTACACTATATGTAGAGGGATATGATATGGGTGTATTGAGGCATGGGCGCACATGCGTTTTTAATATTAGCTACCACATTGTTTGGTCTACTAAATATAGAAGAAAGGTTTTATCTTCAATAATAGAGACTAGATTAAAAGAAATATTGATTAATGTTGCCAAAGAAAAAGGATTTGAAATCTCCGAAATTGAAGTAGGAACCAAAGATCATGTTCGTGTACTTGTCTCTGCTATACCGAAAATATCAATCTCGTATATCGCTAAGATGATGAAAGGAATTTCTGGAAGATTGTTGTTAAAAGAATTTCCTGAAATATCTAAAGAGCTATGGAATGGAGAGTTATGGAATCCTTCATACTATGTAGAAACAATTGGATCAATATCAGAAGAAGCGATTAGGAAATATATTCAAAATCAAGAAAAGGAGTAAAGATGTTACTAACTTACCAATTTGAACTAAATGTAGATGAAAAGACATCCATAATTCTGGGTCATCTTTGCT
>CADBUF010000067.1 GCA_902797795.1 uncultured Erysipelotrichaceae bacterium | reverse complement strand
GGTGTAGCGGTTAACATGTCTCCCTGTCACGGAGAAGATCGCGGGTTCGATTCCCGTCTGGTCCGCCACCCTTTTTTATTTAAAGGGAGCTGGCCTGGTAGCTCAGTTGGTAGAGCAGAGGACTGAAAATCCTCGTGTCGGCGGTTCAATCCCGTCCTAGGCCACCAGCTTATAAAACACAAGACACTAGTCTTGTTTTTTGTTATATTAATCTCTACTAATGTAAAATTGAAGTCTTTGTGGTTGAGTACTTGACTACGTTACATTTCATTTAGTAATATTTCTTTAGAAATAATCAAGGAATTTGTATTATGAATAAAATTAAAATTTTTTTAGGTCTTGGCCTTGCTGGATTGTTTTTGTGTGGTTGCACAACCGCTAGTAAACCTAATTCTAACAGCGATAAGCCTTCGCATCAACACACTTATAGTGACACATGGTCTTTTGATAGTACTTATCACTGGCACGCAGCTACTTGCGAACACACTTCTGAACTTAAAGATAAAGAAGAACATATTTTTGGCAATTGGGTAATAGATCAAGAATCTACCGAGTATGAAACTGGTAGCAAGCATAGAGTTTGTATCAAATGCGAATATCGCGAAGATAAAACAATCGAGAAATTAGAACATGTGCATGTACCAGGAACATCAGTTGAAGAAAATAAAAAAGAGGCTACTTGCACTGAAGATGGTTTTTATGATTTGGCTATTTATTGCATTGATTGTTTGGAAGAAATATCAAGAGAGCACATTGTTATAAAATCGCTTGGACATGATTTGATTCACCATGATGCCAAGGATGTTTCATGTACTGAAGCTGGTTGGGAGGAATATTATACTTGCTCAAGATGTGATTACTCTACGCAAGAATTAATACCTGCAACTGGTCATCAGAACATTGTAACAAAACATGAAAATGAAATACCTTCAACTTGCACTGAAGATGGATCTTATGACTTGGTATCATACTGCATTGATGATAATGTTGAAATATCAAGAGAGCATGTTAAAACAAATGCTTTAGGACATAATTGGGGAGAAGTCTCATATGTATGGAGCAACAATTATTTTTCGTGCACTGCTAGTAGAATTTGCTTAAATGATTCAACTCATATCGAACAAGAAACTGCAAATTCAACTTATAGTGTAGAAGAAAAACCTGATTACGGAATCAAAGGCAAAGGAAAATATAGTGTAACATTTGCAAATTCGGCTTTTGAAACACAAAGCCATTATGTTGATATTGAGGCACTTGATTGTGTTGAGTATGTATTAAATAGCGAAAAAAATTCATATTCAGCTAAAGCTGCATCAAAAACCATAAGCGGAAGTATAGAAATAAAAAATGTTTATAATAATCTACCAGTTACAGAGATTCAAGCATCTGGTTTTGAAGACTGTGAATCTTTAACATCTGTTGCTATTCCGAATAATGTTAAGGTAATAAATGCTAAAGCATTTTTAAATTGCACTTCTCTTGTTTCAATTAATTTACCTGATGGTCTTGTCACAATTGGTTCTCGTGCTTTTGACAACTGTGCTTCTTTAACATCTGTTTCTTTTACCGATAGTGTGACATTAATTGAAAGCGGCGCTTTTACTAATTCCTGTTCATCTTTGACTGATGTTTATATTAGAATTAGCTCAATTGAAAATTATTTAAAAATAAAAGGAATTGAATATTTAAAAGGAAATGTCCATTTAATTAGCGAAACGGGAAGTGAAATAACTGAAGTTAATATTCCAAGCAGTGTAGCTTTTATTACCACATATGCATTTAAGAATTGTGTATTCTTAACTTCGGTTAATATTTCTGAGGGACCGACTTCAATTGGTAGTTGTGCTTTTTCTAATTGTACTTCTCTTATCTCAGTAACCATTTCTAATAGCGTCAAAGCTATTTATAATGAAGCCTTTGTTTCATGTACTTCCTTAGTTTCAGTTGTAACCGGAAGCGGTTTAGTTACAATTGACGATTTGGCTTTCTCTAATTGCGTATCATTACCATCCATTAGCATTCCTAGCAGTGTTACATCGATTGGAAGAAATCCTTTCCGTAACTGCAAATCTTTAGGGTCAATTAATGTTGATACAAACAATCGTAATTATTCGTCACTGGATGGTGTTTTGTTTAATAAAAAACAGACAACTATATTGGCTTATCCTAATAACCACTCTTCTTCATACGTAATTCCTGATACTGTCACTACAATTAATGATTATGCCTTTGCTACTTGCACATCTTTAAAATCTATTATAATTCCTAGCAGTGTGTCCTCAATTTATCAAGATGCTTTTGAACGTTGCTCGTCACTAGAGTCAGTTTCTTTAGCAAACGGCATTACCTCTATTAATCGATATGCTTTTATGCACTGCACATCATTAGCTTCAATTGTTATTCCTGATACTGTCACTTCTATTGGAGATCAAACTTTTTATGGTTGCACATCATTAGCTTCAATTGTTATTCCTGACTCTGTAACCTCTTTTGGAATAGCAATTTTCTCTAAATGTACATCTTTAGTATATAACGAATACGATAATGCTTATTATTTGGGTAATGATTCAAACCCATATTTAGTTTTAGTTAAGACTAAAAATACTTCTATTGAATCTTGCATTATTAACGATAATTGTAAACGTATTTATTGGCATGCTTTTTCTGACTGCAAGTCCTTAACCTCCATTATTATTCCAGATTCTGTCATTTCAATAGCATATGCTTTTTATCAATGTGAATCTTTGGTGTCAGTTACAATTGGAAGTGGTCTAACTTCAATTGGTAGAGAAGCTTTTTCTTCTTGCACATCTTTGTCATCTATTATTATTCCTTATACTATTACCGCAATTGGTAGAGAAGCTTTTGCTTCTTGCAAATCATTGTCATCAATCAACATTCCAAATAGCGTTTCATATATTGATTCTTATGCTTTTTTGAGTTGCACATCTTTGTCATCCATTACTTTTGATGGAACAACGGAAGAATGGACTGCAATTAAAAAGGGTACTAGTTGGAGCTATAATGTTCCAGCAACTGTCGTAAAATGTTCCGATGGAGATGTATCTATTTAAAGTTAAATTTTATCTTTCTTTTTATTGACCTTTCATTGTTTTGGTTAATTTATAAAAGATAATAACTATTGATTTTAATGCTTCTAGCATTCTTTAAATATGTTTCATAGTTAAAGTAACATACACATTTTTTACAAATTACCTCAACGAAAAATTACAAATTACCTCATTCAAATATTGCAAATTACCGCAATATGTGTATAATATTTTTGAGGTGAATCAAGGTGAAAAAAGATAGATATATTCCAAGATTAATTGATAGGATCATCAAAGAATCGTTAAATGATTTTACTGCCATACATATTAGAGGACCAAAATGGTGTGGAAAAACATATACATCAGAATATTTTGCAAATAGTGAAATAAAATTAAATACCAAAAAGCAAAAAGAAGATTTTGATCGAATGTATGAATCTAATCCTAAAATGTTTCTAGAGGGTGAGAAGCCAAGACTTATCGATGAGTGGCAATTATATCCTGCTATTTGGGACGAAATAAAAAATTACGCTGATGAAACTCATTTAAAAAATCAATTTATTATTACTGGCTCTTATTCACCGAAAGCCGGAGCTACCAATCATACGGGTTCAATGAGAATTGTTAAAATTGACATGACAACAATGTCTTTGTTTGAAAGCGGAGATTCAACTGGTGAAGTTTCTTTAAAAGATTTGTTTGATAATCCGAACAAAAAAATTAATGTGATTTCAAAATTAAGCAGTAACGATATTTCAAAAATAATTGTCAAAGGAGGTTGGCCAGAAGGAGTTATCAATCCTCCAAAAAATATACTTTCTTATGGAAGGCAAGCATTAAATAGTATCTGTGATAGCGATATTCAAGAGGCAAGTGGTAAGGAATTAAGTCCAATTACCGCAAGAATGTTGCTGAGGTCACTAGCAAGAACTTTATCTCAAAACGTTGATAATATTACCATCATTCAAGATGTAAACAAGTCCGGCCATCCGATGTCTGAAAATACTTTTTATGAATATTACAACGCATTATTGAGGCTTTTTGTTATCAAAGAAATACCTGCGTGGAGTCCGAATATTAGAAGCAAAACTTCTATACGTTCTTTGCCAAAGAAAGAATTCTTTGATTCATCAGTTGCTTGTGCGGCTTTAGGTATCAATGATGAAGGACTGGAAAAAGATAAAAGAAGCAGAGGCTTTTTCTTTGAATGCTTGGTTGGTAGGGATTTGGATGTTTATTCAAAAACAATTGATGGAGAAATATCCTATTATCGTGATCGACTAGGCTTGGAGTGTGATTTTGTTATTCATTTACCTGATGGAAGATATGGTTTGTTTGAAGTAAAAAGTGGAGATGAACGCATTTCTGAAGGAATTGATAATTTGCAGACATTCAATAAATTAATTAGCAAATATAATATAGACAATCCAAAAAATACAATGCCTTTACCAACGATCAGAGCAATAATAACTGATGGTCAATATGGATATTTAAGTAAAGAAAGCATCTATATTATTCCAATTGGATGCTTAAAAGATTAAATCGTCTTTTCTCATTTATATTGAAGTGAGTATAATAGAAACAGAGGTAATAAAAAAATGAAAAAAACATTAATGGTATTATCATTATCATTTCTTCTTGCATCATGTGGTTCTAATGGAGGTTCTTCTTCAACACCATCAACACCAGTTGCACCGGTCGATCCAGGTGAAGCTATCGCTATTAACGATAACGCTTTAACTCTTTTAGATGAATTAAATACTCACGTCGAAAAAGAAGGAACTTATAGAGGACTTGTTACTTATTCTGATAGCGATGAAGGAGCTAATATGACTGCTACTCTTGTTTCTGATGGATATTATGAAGAAGAAGGGCAACTCATTTTCGCAAATGACGTTGATGAAGGTGGCAACCCAATGATTAGCGGTGAATCTGGCCAGTTCTGGAATTACGATGCTTATACTCAACCATATAAAACAAGTAAAATTGGAGCAGGTATCAAAGATACATATAACGCAATTGACTTCTTCTTACATCCTGAACATCATCCAGATGCAGAAATTGGTGCAGTACCAACTTCGTATGCTATCACTTTAAATAAAAAAGATGGTAAATACACATTCTATACATACGCGGAATATAATGTCAGTGCTGGTGGAGTCGTATATTATTCAGCGACTATGATTACCAATTATACATTTGATTCTAATGGTATTATTTCTTCTTTCTATAGCTCAAACGCGATGATGGGAATGGCAATGGTTGAGCAATTCACATTTGTATTAGAATAATTAATCAATTAAACATGATCTGCGGTAGTTAATAGCTATCGCATTTTTTGTTTATCCTAAACGCATTACATAGTAAAATCTATGTATGAAAGTTAAAAGACTTTATCTATTACCTTTGTTTTCTTTATTATTAACTTCTTGCTTTAATAGTGGTTCTAGTTCATCTAAGCCTCAAAAACAAGTGGTGAATTATTATGAAACTGAGCAAGGCGTTTATAAAGCTAAATCAATCTTCAACTATAAATCAATTCAAAACAATAGCATTTATCGCCTTAGTTATTCTCCTTCTACTGGTGATAGTAATTTGCTCATCATTCCTATTTGGTTTAATGACTCAAGCGATTATATCGCTACTAGTAAAAAAGAAAGTATCAGAAATGATATTCGTTTAGCCTATTTTGGCAACGAAGAAGAAACAGGCTGGGAAAGCGTATCCTCTTACTATAAAAAAGATTCATATAATAAACTTAATCTTATTGGCGAGGTTACACCTTGGTATGAAATTAATAGAAGTTCTACCGAATTTTATGAAGAAAGTAGTGGCGGCAAACTCACAAACCAATTAGTGAGTGACGCGGTAAATTGGTATAAAGGTATTTCAGGAAAACAAAATCTTTTAGATTTTGATAAGGATCATGATGGTTATCTTGATGGAGTGATGCTGATATACGGCTCACCAAATTATAGATCACTAGACATCATAAATGCAGGTAATATGTGGGCGTACGCTTTTTGGCTACAAGATCCATATAAAAAGAACGTTGATAATCCTGGACCCAATGCTTTTTTCTGGGCGAGTTATGATTATATGTATTCTAAAGGCATTGATGCTTTAGAAAGAACTGGTAAAACTAATTACGGATATGGTGACTCTACCTATTGCAAAATTGACGCACATACATATATCCATGAAATGGGACATATTCTTGGTTTAGTGGACTATTATGATTATTCTGATGAAACTTCTCCTGGTGGGTTATTTTCTATGCAAGATGGGAATATGGGAGACCATGATCCATTTTCAAAATTAGCCTTAGGCTGGGTTGATCCATATATTCCTTTAACTAATAAAACATTTACCATAAAGAATTTAACTGAATATGGTGAACTTGTTTTATTAAAGCCAAATTCTCTTTATACTTCTCCTTTTGATGAATATATTCTATTAGAATTATATTCACCTAATGGATTAAATAAATTTGATGTTGACCATGCATATCTCGATAATGACAAAGGACCAAGTGGAGTTGGAGTGAGAGTCTGGCATGTAGATGCACGTTTATTTTCTATTACCGCAACTGATCCGTTTGGAAATCCCACTAAGGGATATATTACTAATAATCCAGAATATGGCAGAATCATGTCAGCAACTAGTAATTCTACGAGCGGAACTCAAGCTGTATCATGGGCGGGTAGCTTTTATTACAATACATTACAGCTTATTAGAAGAAGCAAAATAATGGACTATAAAACTAAATCTGTATTATCTTCTTCCGACTTATTTAAAAAAGGTGATACATTCTCTTTAGCTGATTATTCTTCTCAATTTGTTAATGGTTCTATTGGAAAACTTAATAATGGTGCATCTTTTAATTGGAAAATAGCATTTGATCAAATATCTCTAACTGAGATGACCATTACATTAATAGTTTAAAAAAAGACTCAAAGAGTCTTTTATTTTAGATAGAGCATCAGTATCAAGATAATTTGTACAGGTATACCAATAAAGAATAAATACCAATAGTTACCTTTATAATAGAACGTGAGGAAAGCCGCTAATAGGACGGTCCAAACCGCTAAACTCAAATAAGCAATACTTAATCTTTTTGAGTGAAATGTTTTGTGCGATTGAAACGCGATTACAACAAATGATAGTGGAATCGACCATAAGAATACAGTCCACCATCTATTAATTGTTAAATCTGCGGTCTTGTAGTTGAATATTGAAGCCAAATAGATAACTCCGGCAATTGTGAATATAACAGTAATATACAAAGATACCATAATTACTTTGTTTCGATATTTAGGTGTGCCTCTAACTATCTTTTTGAAGTCATCATCGTTTTTATGTTCACTTAAAATGAAGTCTACAGAAACTCCATAATAGTCTGCAATAGCCTTTAAATTTTCTACGCTTGGGACGACATCTCCTTGCTCCCATTTAGATACTGTTTTATCTGAATAAGAGAACTTTTCACCAAATTCTAATTGAGTTAAACCGGCCTTTTTCCTAAGGTGAACGAGGTTTTCGCCGATTGTTTTTCCTAATTCTTCCATAACAATAATATAAAAAAGTTGTTTTTAAAAATCAAGCAAAAATAGATTATAAACCATATAAGAAAGCCGATGAAATTCTTAAACTCTCATTTTCTGAGAGCGAATTCTCAACTCTCATGAATCTTCCGTTACATTTAGAGCACATATGTGTTTACACGTATATATACTTTTCGGCGGAGGAAAAAATGAACAAGACTCTTCTTAGTTACCTTCTAATCATTGGTATAGCTGGAGTTGCAGGTGCTTCAACCGGTGTAATCCTTAAAAGAACAATGGGACCAGTTGAAGAAATGTATCCACCAGGATTCTCACCAGACCTATATCGCGATGACACCGAAAAACTTTATAACGAGTATATGGAAAGTCACTCGATTCAAGGATTAACGAATTCCGACATTGTGAATATCGCCCTTGAGAAATATAAAAGATGTGACAACTGCTATAGTCTCGGTATCGGCGTTGCGAACACGATGGGGATCGGACAGACCATTAGAAACGCACAAATTAAAGTTGGCAATGAATATTTTGAAGAATCAATATCGTATTCTTCGATGGTCAAGCTAGCAGATCGCGCGAATCAACATGGTAAAGATGGATATGTTGATTATTATCATTCGCAAGACAGCCAAGTTTCAGGCCCTGAAACCGCGTCATATCCTGCTGTTCCTACTGCAAGAACCAAAATTGATTATAAGTCGACATTTGGAAAGTCACTTGATGAAATGTTTATCTACATCATCTCAAATCAAACAGTGGTAAGTAGCACTAGAAACGAAGTTGGTGGCGATTATCGAATCGTTCTCGAACTTGACTATAGTATTTCTACTTATTATTACAAGATTCAGATGAAAAACATTTCTGGATTATCGTCCTTACCTCCATTTTCCAAAGTTAAACAAACATACACAATATCTAAAGATTTAACTTTGAAACACGCGTATATGGAAGAAACATATGTTGCTACTAAGGCTTCGATTCCAGTCCCTGCTTCAGTAAACGCAACTATTGATTATTACTACTACGCAGATGAAGAAATCCAAATTCCTCAATATAACGAAATGATTAACTACAATGTTCAATGATGAAAGGAGAAAGTTATGAAAGTTAAAACAAAGAAAATTTTGTCTAAAATTGCCAAAATTTCTACAGGAACACTTGTGTTCCTAGGAACTATTGTTGGTGGTTATTTATTAACTCCTAACAAAGTTAAATATTTGGATATTGAAGTTCAACAAGCAAAGAAATCCAACTTTGAATTGTTCTTACAAAAATTACAAGAAGATGTTGGTATTACTCGTAACGATGATGAACCTCAAGAAGTTGAAGTTGAAAAATTCTTAAAAGCCAACTTTAACAATATCAATTTCGCCTACAAATTAAGTGATTCGACAGTTTATAACACTTTAAATGTTAATGGCGAGCTTGATTTAAAGATGCATGGCTTAGATGATATCAATTTCAACCTCGAAGCCGATATCAACTATAACGGCAAAGAATTACCACTTGAAATTGGTTTATTCAAGAAAGTCGCTTATTTCGGTTTAAAAGATTTACGTTTAAAAATGACTGAAGCATCTGCCGAAGACGTTTTTAATATGTTAAATGACCTTGAAGACAGTGAAAACTTCCGCTGGGGCGATGTCTATAGTGATCTCAATGATTTCTTAAAAGAAAAGATTGATTCCTCTTTTGATATCTCATCTTTAGTGTCTAGCTTAACTGCGGTTGATGAAAACTCAACTTCATCCGTTGGTTTCAATATTGGTGATGAAGTGATTAGAGGTACAGACATTGTCTTCCCAATTTCCATCAATTTTGATGAAAAAGATCCAACCACACAACAAGTGGTCAAATCAGAAACCCTTTATATTGAAATTGTTTCTGCTAGTGATTACACCATTAAGAAAGTTGATTTAGGTGTTATTCCACAAGTCTTTAAAGACTTCAAAATCAGTGGTTCTATTGATTTCGAATATGTCGCTATGGATGACTTTGTCACTCCAGAAGTTAGACATCCTAATTACAACTATGTTGATGTTTTCAATTACAATGGTTGGTTAAGAAAGATTGTTAACTTATTCAAAGAAGATCAACAAAAAATTGGCATCAATTTTGAAGCTGATCTCGATTATAAAGGAACAAAGATGGTCAATAACGTTGAAGTTCCTGATGAAGGAGATATCGCTAGAGTTGTCGGTTCTATTAACGTTGATTTCTCACAATTATTAGATTTCAGCAAATACTATAGAGCGGATGTTGAAGAAATTATCGAACTTCCTGATGATGATCGTGAATTAATTCAAAGACTCAAAGACGATGTGACCTTCAATTTACAATTAGATTTAATTGGTCAAAACGACATTAAATACGCTAACCTCATTCTTGCTTATCAACAAGAAAGTGGTTACATCATCTTCAATGAAAAAGAAGATGGCAATAGCAATTTAACTTCAGTTATGAAGGCTGCTATTGATACTAATACCGTGAACGCCATCATGGAAAAAGTTCCAAATTTACTAGCTGCTATTAGTGGCGAAGATGAGAATGCATCCTTATCAACTTTATTTGGATCTCTCCTTGGTGACGATGGTATTGGTGAAAACCTCAAAAAAGGTGATTATTCCTTCGTCTTAGATATGCTTGATAACTTATCTAACGATAATAGCAAAATCAATGTTGGTTTAGATTTATCTTCCTTAAACATTGGTGAAGATGCTAGAGTTGATATTGTCTTAGATTCTTCTTATGAAGAAAATCACAACGTCTTAGATGTTAAGGCTCGTAACATTGCCTTTGGCAATTACGCTTTAGCTCTTGATGTCGATAGCGGTGATTTCCACTCCTATAGAACTATCACTGATGAAGAAGCTGCAACATTTGACTCCTTATCATTTGTTCCTTCTGTTTTAGATCAAGCTGCTGAATTAATTAGAACTCCAAAAACTGGTTTCACATTAAGCGGTTCTGTTCTTGATAACGAAGGTTTAGGTATTGCTTTAAGAGGAAACGGTAAATTTGATAACACTGAAAACGTTAAAGCTGGATTTGGTGTTCTCTATTTAGACCAATATAAATATCACGCGGGTCAAATTTGGACCACACACAAGATCGCTCTTGATGTTGATAACCACGTTGCCCACGATAAAGACGAACCAAATGAAAACTTAGTGAAGTTTGCTTACAACAACGACAATCATAGTGAAAAAGTTGAAGGACAAGTAAAGATTCAATCCTTAACCGATATCCTAGATATCGTCATGACCTTCATTGATGAAGCTAAAGATGATATTAAATATAAGAAATTCGTTGCCCCTATTACTGAACTCCTTGGTGTTTCTCAATTAACTTCTATCATCGAAGATAGAGACTATGTAAGACTTGCTGGTGATGAAGTTGTAAAGAGCATCTCTCAATTTGACGAAAATGGCCAACAAGGCTTAAGAATCATCGTCGGTGGTACCTTATTTGGTCTTAACACTGAAAACCCAATTAGAATCGATGTCTTATTCGATGCGGATAGCAAGATTAGTGGTCTTAAAGTTATCGACCTTGTCTTAGGTAGTGAAAACGCTAAAACCATTAACTTAAATCTTGATTTAAAAGATTACAATTCCTCTAGCATTGATCCTGCTCAAATCGATCGAAGTAAGAATTATATGCCTTTAGATGGTATTAAGACATTATTAGAAGTTGGTATTAACACTACTAAAAATAATTTCTATCATTTAACTGCTGATATTACCGCTTCAACTAAAGTCGTTCTTGACTTAGAACTTGCCTTAGATTGCTATATTAAGGTTGAAGGAGAAAGAGTCAAGGTCTATGGCACAATCGAAGGAATTCCATGTATTGCCGGTGTTTCTCAAGACTACGAAGTCTTATACTCAACTGCTCATATGTCTGAATTCACATTTGAAACATATTCAGATAATAGTGAAGACAAAGTTGGTGGTTACTTCAACATTAGAAGAAGAACCGATATCTACACCAGCATCTTAGGATTATTCAAATCCTATAGCAACACTAAAGTGAAACACTATAAGACTGATAGTAAGAACTTCTTAGACAACATTGTTGACTACTTATTAGGCACAATGGTTGGCTTAAGTAAAGGTACTGTTGGTTTAGTTGGTAGTATCGATCTTGGTGGAGATGAAAAAGCCGCAGGTAATTTCGGTAAATCATTAACATCTACCGGATTCAACATGACCACAACTGGTAATGGTGCAAATACAGTCTACACCATCACAGCTGGATTCAATCTCGATGAATTAACTGGTGTCAGCGCCTTAAGAGGTCTTGAGCTCACCATTTCTACAAAGAGAAGCGATGGTGTTGATATTCTCTATAACGCAGTTGCTGATTTAGAAATTGTTGCTCTTACAACCATTACCTTACACGCTGATATCAAACTCGAAGATGCTAGTGTTTCTAATAGCGATATCTGGAGTCCTGCTGAAAGCGTGTTCAATGAAATCACAACTAGAAACTTCACCGCAACTTTAAATGATCCTTATAGTGCGATGAGTTATCAAAACAAGAATTTGAGATTCTCTGATCTCTAATCTTGTTATAGCGAAGTGTCATCTTTGATGACAATAAACCTATAAATATATTTAAAACCCTATTATATGCTTGCATGTGAGCGCAAAGTGTGAGTTAATATAGTAGGGTTTTCTTAATGAAAAAATATCAATATTTATTAATACCAGCCATCTTCTTAGTGGCTTTTGTTGTCTTTACAATTTTAGTGAAGACTGTTGATGTCGATTATTTGGCACTTGGAAATTATAAGATTGGGTTTAAATCTTTTAATTATGAAACTCAAAGCAAAATTCTTGATATGGCACGTCAATCACCAATGAAAAAACTTAGTGATGTTTTGCTCTATGTTTCTATCGGATCATGTTTGATTTATGTTGTAATTGGTATTTATCAACTCATCAAAACTAAATCTCTATTTAAAGTTAATTACCGTTTATACATGCTTGCTTTAACATATGTTAGTATTGCCGTTATTTATTTTATATTTGAAATTTTAAAGATTAATTATTCACCGGATTTAACTGATGGATTAAAAGCTAGCTATCCTTCTAGCCATGTCTTTATTGGTGCTACTCTTATTTGCGTTAACATTTATGCAGCGATGGAAATGCTTAATATGAATGAAGAAAATAAATGGCTTAGGACCGTTGGCTATATTGCTGGACTAGTCATTTGTGTGGCGTTAATTGTTTCTAGAACATTAAGCGCTAAACACTGGGCTACAGATATTATTGCTAGTGTTATTTTAACTGGCTTTATTGTTAGTCTATTTATTGTTTTATACAATAAATTCTTTGTCACAAAGAAAGAAGATGTCGAAGAAGTAGAATAATAACTTGAGGAAAGTATAATATGAATATCGATTACGATTTACTTATTATCTTAATCAGTTCCATCATCTCGGTGATGGTTGTTTTACTTATTTTTACATCGTTTTATTACATTTTCTATTGGGCTTTATCTGCTAAACCAACAGTGCCCGTTCCTCATAGTGATAAATTATCAAAATTTGCGGTTTTAATCGCTGCTAGAAATGAATCAAAAGTTATTTCGCATTTATTAGAATCGCTCGCTAATCAAACATATCCTCGAACTCACTTTGATGTTTATGTCATTGTGGAAAGTGAAAAAGATCCATCAATTGAAATCGCTAAGAGCTTTGGCTTCTTTTCTTTTGTAAGAGACCGTCTTGAAGATGGAAGAAGAACAAAAGGCTTTGCTCTTCAAGAATGTATCGACTATTTGTGGCGTAATAATCTTAATTATGACGCTTATATGATTTTTGATGCGGACAATATTCTAGATAGCAATTTCATTGAAGCGATGAATGATCTTAGACAAACAGGCGTTCGTGTTGGCTTAGGTTATCGTAATTTCACTAATGCGAACACTAATTGGCTTACCACTGGAAGCGCAATCATGTTTTCATACATGAATCAAGTTACTTCTAAAGGACGCTCTTTTGCTTTCCATAAAGTTACTTTAATGGGGACTGGATATTATGTTGATGATCAAATCATTAAAGACGCGGGTGGATGGATCTTTACTGGAATGACTGAAGATATTCAACTCACTGTTTATTGTTATTATCACGATATCAATATGCGTTATTATCCACTTGTGAGCTTTTATGACGAACAATCCACTAAATTCAAAACTGTTCATATGCAACACGTGAGATGGCTTGGTGGATATTTCCAAAGAAGAACTTTCTTAAAACACGCCGGTGTTCAACATGACTATCATCCAAAAAGAATGCAAACTTTAATGAGAGCTGAATTCTATTGTGGTCTTATTCCTTTTGCTGTTTTCCATGTGATTAATTTCATTACCAGTATTGTTTGCATTGTTTTTGGTTCTTTAGCAGTCGTTGCCCGTGCAAGTAGTTATGATATTGGAATGCTCTTCTTCTTAGCGTTCCTAACGTTATTACTCAATTATTTAAGTCTTGTTGTTCCTGCAATTTTAACTGTGGTTAGAGATGATAAAAACTTACAGCTTACAAGAAAGAATAAGATCAAAGGTGTATTAACCTACGCTTTCTTCTTCTATGATTTTGCTCTCGCTTTTCTTGATGGTTTGTTTCATCCTGAAAAAACGAGAACATGGAGCAAGATTAAACATACTGGCGAAGTGACCTATAAAGACATCAAATAACGATATGAAAACTAAGGATACAAAAAAGAGCAAAGTAGTTTATTATCACGATGAACTTCACGAGGATTTTGGTGAGATTGGTTTAAACCGTCCTCCAGTTCCTGAAAACTATAAATATAAAAGAACAAATTGGTTTAACACTCTTATGAGTGGATTTCTTTATCACGTTATCGTTAAACCTCTTCTTTGGTTATTTTGCTTCTTTATTGGGATTAGAGTTAAAGGCAAAAGAAATCTCAAAGCTCTTAAAGGACAGGGTTCCTTTATTTATATGAATCATGTCGGTTATTCTGATGTACTTAAAGTGCAGGCTTATATCTTCTTTTGGCGTAAACGCGTTAACATCTTAGGTTACTCTGATACATTAAGTATGCCTTTCGTGAGAAATTTAACCCGCGCTTTAGGTTATTTACCTCTTCCTTTAAAGGGTGATTTGAAGAACATGATTCGGATGCAAGAATCCTTTGAATTTTATATTAAAAAGAAACAGCATATCCTTATATTCCCAGAAGCTCATATCTGGCCATATTACACTCATATTCGTCCTTTTAAAGATGGCTCGTTCCTTTATCCTGCTAAATGTAACGCTCCAGTTCTTCCAATCGTGACTACGTGGAGAAAGAGCAAATTGTGTAAAAAACCAAAGCAAACTCTTTATATCTTGGAGCCGATTTTCCCTAAAGAAAGCCTCTCAATTAATGAAAATAAAGCTTATTTACATGATGAAACATTAAAGGCTATGATAGAAGCAAGTAATAACGTTAATCAATATGAATACGTTAAATACACCAAAGCTGAAGATAGGAAAGAAGACTAATTATGTACACTAGAAAAGTCAAATTAACGATTCCCCAATATCGTGAAAGAAAAGAAATTTATGAAGCATTTGGTTATAAAGAAATCAAACATGTAGAAAAAGGTTTCTATGTCCATTTAACTTTAGAAATTGATGATGACGCTCCTAAATATTATGAACTTAGACAATATGAAAAAGGTTTATATCGAAGAGGTCCAATTTTCTTACCTGTTATTATTTTAGTTGTTTTTGCTTTCGTTCTTTTATCAGTATTTGTGATTCGTCTAGCCCAAAGTAGAAAAGATGGAGAATTCGATCTTTTATCTAATGCTTTATCGCTTTTATTACCGGCTTTTGCTATCTTAGTGTTAGATGTTATTTACACATATTTTTATTATTCAATTAATAAAAAGATTCTTGAAAGAGGAGTTCCTACAAAAGCGGAAATCCTTGAAGATATCGAAAAGATAAAAAACAAATAAAATATATCGATGTAATCAATAAATTGGAGGAACTTCCTCCTTTTTTATATTTCTATAAGTAAAAAAGTAATCAAATTAGTTTACATAAATAATGTAAAAAAGATAACATTATATAGATACTAGGAGAAATAGGTATGTTAGAGTTAAGAAACATCAAAAAAGATTACAAATTAAAAGACCAAGAACCTGTCCACGCTTTAAAAGGAATTTCTTTAAATTTTCGTAGCCATGAATTCGTGGCTATTTTAGGACATTCGGGCTGTGGAAAAACAACATTATTAAACATCACTGGTGGATTAGACCATTATGATGATGGTGACCTCATCATTAAAAATAAATCCACTAAAGATTTTAAAAGTGGTGATTGGGATACCTATCGTAATCACTCTGTTGGTTTTGTTTTTCAAACATACAATTTAATTCCTCACCAAACTATTTTAAGTAACGTTGAACTCGCTCTAACTATCTCTGGTGTTAAAAAGGAAGAAAGAGTAAAAAGAGCAAAAGAAGCATTAGATGCGGTTGGTTTAGCTGGCTTATATAAAAAGAAACCAAATCAACTCTCTGGTGGACAAATGCAAAGAGTGGCTATTGCTCGTGCTTTAGTCAATAATCCAGAAATTGTTTTAGCTGATGAACCGACTGGCGCTCTTGATAGTGAAACATCTGTACAAATCATGGAACTTCTTAAAGAAGTTGCTAAGTCTCACTTAGTTATTATGGTTACACATAATCCTGAACTCGCTAACAAATATGCAACTCGTATTGTCAAAATGAAAGATGGTCTTATCGTTGATGACTCAAATCCTTTTGATGGCGAGGAAGCTATTGAAGTTAAAGAAGAACCTGTTAGTGAAATATCTAAGGGAAGAAAAAAGAGATCTTCCATGTCTTTCCTTACTGCAAGTGCTTTATCTGCTTCCAATTTACTTTCTAAATTTAAAAGAACATTACTTGTTTCCATCGCTGGAAGTATTGGTATTATTGGCGTTTCAACCATTTTAGGTGTTTCCTGCGGTGTTAATAACTATATCGATGACATGCAAGATGACATGCTTTCATCTTATCCAATTCAAGTTGCCGAAGAATCTTTAGATATGACCTCTTTACTCACCGGTCTATCTAACGAAGATAAAAAAGAAGCCGCTCAATTTGATACATCCACACAAATTGGTATGGATTCAATGATTCGTTTCCTTTTAACGAAATACACAGATTTCACCAATTTGAAGACCAATGACATGTCAAAAGAATTGCTCTCTTATATTTGTGCAATGCCTACTGACTATTACGCGGCAATTAATGTCGATTATTCAATTGATCCTACTAACAACATCTTTACTGAATTTCGTAAGAAAAACAAAGATGATAAAAAGGAAATTGTTTCTATTAATGGCTTAACTCAACAATATATCGCGACTTTAGGAACAGTTGAAGGTTTCAGTGAATATATGCAATTCGTTGATATTTTCACTTCATTTATGAAGCAACTTCCTGGTGAACAAGATTATATTTGCTCGCAATATGACCTCATCTCTGGTCACTTCCCAACTCAAAAAGATGAACTCTTACTTGTTGTCGATAATCGTACAACTTTAACAGACCTCATCCTGGCGCAAATGGGTTATTACCCACAAGAACAATTCTTAAACATTGCTAAGAAAGCTGTTAAAGAGAATGCTTTATATAAAGAATTAGAAGATCCAAAGACTACTCCTGAAAGAAAGGCTAAAATCTATCAAGAGTTAGCGGCTTTAAGCAGTAAATATCCATATGAATCAGTCTTCTCATATCAAGAAGTGATGAATCACGAATTCGTATACTATCCTCATGATGCGATGTATTCCACTCATGATGATTGGGATTTAGTGTCTCACCGCACAGTTAACGCTAACTTCTCAGGTACAACCAATGTCGAAGTGGAAGTTATGCCTGGAGTAAAAGTCTCCATGGATTTAACTTTCTATCTCGCTCTTTCTTATGTTCCTAGTGATGATATGCTTACTGGCAATATGATTGTCATTAATTCATCAACTTCAGAACTTATGTTCTCTACTCCAGTATTATTTAAACGTGACCGCTCTTTTGTTCCAGAACACAAATATAGTGTTGTTGATGGTCGATGGTCTGTTAATTATAACGGAATGGATTTGAGTGTTACTTTACAGTGTAAAGAAGGTACAGGATCAGGAAATACATACACATATCAAATTGATAATGGCTTACTTGAACTCAAAAACGTTGAATTTAGTGGTGTACCTATTCCATATATTGGTGTTCCTTTAGACAAAGGAAAGGCCACTGAAGTTGAGCCAAATACACCAGACTTCTTCTATAGAAGTAATTTAGAATATGAAGTTGGTCAAAAAGATGAAGATCGATATCTCCATCCTGATTTATATCCAAAAAATACAGGTGAAAAGACTTATAAACATCACGGCTTTAAGATGAAGATTGCCGGTATCCTTAGACCAAAAGAGACCACTAATTTTGGTTCTTTAAAACGTGGTGTATATTTCACTAAAGCATTTGGAGATGAATATCGTCTTCAAGCTGAAGAAAGTACAATTGTTACTGAATTTAAAAAACATTTAACTGAAGAAAATTATAAATTGTCACAATTTAACGCTTATGTGACATTTGAATATGATAGTTACAAAGAAAATCCGGACGAGCCTACTCTCACTAAAGGATATGCAAGCGCTCTTAACGGTGACACCGCAAATACTTTGATGTCAATCTTTGCCTCATTCTTAACTTATGGATCAGATAATTTTGATAGTGATGCGACACATTTAAGATCACTTTCTGGTTTAAAAGCAAAACGTGTTGCTCCTCTTGATAAACCTGATGAATATACATATACGATTGATGAATTGCCACAATCGATATCGATTTATCCACGTTCTTTTGAAACAAAAGATAAAGTGACTGCTTATTTAGATAGATGGAATAGTACTGACGTTATTCCGATTTACGTTAATGGAAGCATTGAATATACGACAAGAGCAGACCGTATGACAATTACTTATACCGATACGATTAGTTTAATTGTTGAAGTTATATCTACCTTAGTTACGACAGTAAGTGCGGCTTTAATTGCCTTTACCTCTTTAAGCTTAGTTGTAAGTTGCTTTATGATTGCGGTTATTACTTATATTTCTGTTATGGAAAGAGTTAAAGAAATCGGGGTTATCCGTTCTCTTGGTGGACGTAAACGCGATGTTAGCCGCTTATTTATCGCTGAAAACGTTGTTACTGGTTTAGCTAGTGGGGCGATTGGTATAGGTATAACCTATATCTTACAACTTATCATTAATCTTATTGTTAAAGATTATGGTGTTGGTAGAATTTGCGCGCTTCCATGGTATTACGCTTTAATGATGGTTGGTATTGCTGTTGTTCTTTCCGTAATTAGTGGACTTATTCCATCATTTAGTGCCTCTAAACAAGACCCTGTTACTGCATTAAGATCTGAATAAAAATGAAAAAAGTTGGTATTGTTTCTTTAGGATGCATGAAAAATCTCGTCGATAGCGAGAACATTTTAGGACTCTTTGATCGTAATGGTTATGAGATTACCAATAACCCTAAAGAAGCTGATGTCATTTTAATTAATACTTGTGGTTTTATTGAATCTTCTAAAAAAGAATCAATAGAGAACATTTTAGAGATGCTTTCTTACAAGAAGAAAGTGGTTGTTACTGGTTGCCTTGTAGAAAGGTATTTAGACGAACTAAAAAAAGAGATACCGGAAGTTGATTTATATATTCCTATTAGGGAATATGAAAAATTTAACAAGAAATTCTATGTCCTTGATAATTCAGTTGACCCTTCTATTGGAGTTGACGATGAATATCGTATTGTTTCTACTGGCCCTTATAGTGCTTATTTAAAAATAGGTGAAGGCTGTGATAATCGTTGCTCGTACTGCGCAATTCCTCTTATTAGAGGCGGTTTTAAAAGTCGAGATTATGATGCGATTATAAAAGAAGCGAAAGAACTTGCTAGTAGTGGAATTAAAGAAATTGTGGTTTTAGAACAAGACACCACAAAATACGGAATTGATTTTAAAGATAAAAAGGTTAATATCGTTGATCTATTAAAAGGCCTATTAGAAATTAAAGAGCTTGAATATATCCGCCTTCTTTATCTTTATCCAGATGAAATTAGTGATGAATTAATTGACCTAATTGGTAAAGAAAGTAGATTAACTCCTTATTTTGATATCCCAATTCAACATAGTGAGAGCCATATCCTCAAAGATATGTATCGTCGAGGAGATAAAGAATTCTTAATTAATCTTTTTACTAAGATTAGAAAAAGAGTTCCTAATGCGATATTAAGAACCACTGTTATGGTAGGCTTCCCAGGAGAAAAAGAAGAAGACGTTGATAATCTTATCAAATTCATTGAAGAGGTGAAATTTGATCATTTAGGTGCTTTTACATATTCTCAAGAGGAAGGGACTCCTGCTGCTTTATTTACTAACCAAGTAAACGAAGATGATAAAAAGAAGAGACTTGCAAAAGTCATGAAAGCGCAACAAAAAGTATCCTATATTCAAAATAAGAAACATATTGGAGAAGTGATGAGAGGGTTAGTGGTTGGTAAAGATGACCACGGAAATAATCTACTTAGAAGTTATTGGAACGCTCCTGATGATGTAGATGGAAAAATCTTTTTTACTTCAAAAAAAGAATTACATAATGGTGATATCGTCAAAGTAAAGATTACTGACGCTTTTGTATATGATTTAATGGGAGAAGAAGTCGATGAATAAAGACTACGATTTTCTTCCTCATGAATATAATCATCTTTCATATTTGAAAGAACATGCTTATGAATGCACTTTATTTTTAAAATATGATGGCGTTTCTTTTCCACTTAAAAAAGCTTGTCCCATCTATTTAATTGGTAATGGTGTTAGACACACTGTTATTGGTGGCACAGGAAGTGGAGCGGTTAACGTAAAATATAACGAAACCATTGAAGAAGCGTTTATTAACGCTGGCTTTAACATTAAAAGTAAAGAATGGCTTGATGAATATGACAAAATAAATAAAATTAATCAAAAAGAATTTGTTGAATTAATTAAAAAAGAAGCCAAAGAAAAACATATTGACGCTCCTACTTATTCAATAGGCAAAATCATGCCAGAAAAAGAATATGATATTCCTTTAGAAAAAAGTGGAAATGTTGCTATTTATATCTTATCTCGAACTAGTGGAGAAGGAAGTGATAGAACATTAAGAAAAGGCGATATCTATTTAACAGATACCGAAATTAAAACAATTTTACATTTAAATAAGCATTTCAAAAGATTCTTATTAGTGCTTAATGTTCCAGGAGTTATTGATCTTTCTCCTGTTGTGGATGAAGTAAAAAACATTCTTTTATTATCACAACTTGGTTCATTAACTGGCGATATCTTGTCAGATATTGTTTTAGGTAAAAAGAACCCATGTGGTAAGCTCTCTACAACATGGGCAAAAATAGAAGATTATCCATATATAAGCACCCCAATTGATGACGATGAATGTTTGTATAAAGAAGGAATTTATGTTGGTTATCGCTATTTCACTTCTAAAGGCATAAAGCCTCTATTTCCTTTTGGATATGGTCTTTCTTATTCTAAATTTGCGTATCAATTAAGTGGCTTTTATTATCAGGACGATAAAATCAATGTGAAGGTTAAAGTTACTAACAAAGGACCTCTTAAAGGAAAAGAGACAATTGAACTTTATTTAAAAGGCAAAAAAGAAGGCCCATATCAAGAACTTGTTTCCTATAATAAAACCCAGATTTTAGAAGTTAATAAAAGTGAAGAGCTTCACATCGAATTCCTTTTAAGTGAATTTGCTTCTTATGATGTATCTTTACATTCCTACATTATTTATGAAGGCGATTATGTTCTTTCAATTGGTACCTCTAGTTTAGAGTTGAGTGATGTTTTAAATATTCATATTGAAGAAGATATTGTTATCAAAGAAGTGAAGAATTTATTTGGGGATATTGAATTTAAAGACTTAGAACTTGAGATGCCTAAATTAAGCATCAATAAAGCTTTGCCTACAATCTCATTAAACAATAATAATTTCAGAAAAATAACGACAAATTACGATAAAAAACCTGAATTTAAAGCAAATTCGTTTGTTTCTCATCTCTCTATTGATGAGCAAATATTGCTTTCTTTAGGAGATTATAAAACTGGAATTCGGGGAATTATTGGACAATCCTGTTCAACGGTCGTTGGAGGAGCAGGAGAAACCACTTTAAGAGTTGGCGGACTGAACGAATTTTTAAATATGGTTGATGGCCCTGCTGGACTTAGAATCGCTAGAGAATACATCTTAAATTCAAAAGGAACATATATCGCTAGTGAAGATTCTATCTGGAAAGAAATAAGTAAATATCTTCCTTCATTTATCGACAATTTCTTATCATATAAAAGAAACCTCAAAAAGAAAGGATCAAGAGTTAGTCAAATTACCACCGCAATCCCAATTGCCACTGCTTTAGCGCAGTCCTTTAATCCTGGTTTTATATATGGATGTGGTAGGTTAATAAAAGAAGAGATGGAACTATACGATGTTGATATTTTACTTGCGCCTGCTAGTAATATTCATCGTTCAATATTGTGCGGACGTAATTTTGAATATTATTCTGAAGATCCGTTTTTAAGCGCGACCTGCGCTTCTAATATCATTAATGGCATTCAAAATAAAAGCCGCAAGATTGCGACAATTAAGCACTTTGCTCTTAACAATCAAGAAAACAATCGTCTTAATAACAATTCCATTGCTAGTGAAAGAGCAATTAGAGAAATCTATTTAAGAACGTTTGAAAAGATTATAAAGTGGTCTCAACCAAAAGCGCTTATGGCTAGCTACAATCTTGTCAATGGTGAACACACCGCAAGCAGTCATCATTTACTTATCGATGTATTAAGAAAAGAGTGGGGTTACCATGGTTTAGTGATGACTGATTGGGTTTATAGTGGTCAAACATATAAGAAAAACAACAAATATCCTTCTAGCTATGCAAGCAAATGTCTTAAAAATGGTGTAAACATTTGTATGCCAGGCAACAAAAAAGATATAAAAGACATAAGGAACGCCATTAAAAGCGGTTATTTAAGCAAAGAAGAATTATTATTAAACGCCTCGTTCGTTTATGAATTTATAAAGGAAAACAAGGGAATATAATTATTTCCTGATTTTGTGCTTGTTAAAAAAATAGTGATTAGTTATAATCATTAACGTTCAATGCCTCCTTAGTTAAGTGGTATAACGGATCCATGGTAAGGATCTATTGCTAGTTCGATTCTGGCAGGAGGCACCAAAAAAGTAGGTTAAGGATATACAATATGTATATCCTTTTGTTATATTGAAGGATAAAATCGAAAAATATCGCGAGACTTGTAAACATTTCAATCAAAAACCAATGCAATGTATAGAGTTATGTAAAAAAATGAAAAATGGAACTCTATAGCACAAAGTGCTTGTCCCATCTTTCCTCCTCCTATAAAATAAAAGAAACTAATCGATTATTTTATTTAAAGGGGTTTAAAGAAAATATGAAGAAGAAAGCATTATTATTAGCCTCAATAGGAGCATTAGCTTGCACAGTTGGTATTACCGCTATAGCTGTTGGCGGAGGTCCGAAACTAAACGCCGTCTTCGAGACCAAGGCCGCGAGCAAAAACTTCACCTTCAACGCCGCCACCGGATCCCAGTTCGAGTCCATGCCGGATCCTCAAGACGTTAATGTCACAACCGGCGTATCCGACCCCATCCACACGACGGTCGCGCCGGAGTCCATGGAGCTCACCTTTGGGGAGGGCGAAAGGTTCGTGGGAGCGGAACCGATGTTAGGGGAATGCGGCTACTCCCTGATGATCGGGATAAACAACCTCACCCATTTCGCGATCGACATGGGCGTCGAAAACGACGTGGACAAGGGGGACGAGTACAGTATCACCCTGCTCGACGACGACAGAAACCAGGTCGGGCATTGGAACTCCTCTTTCAAACTCGACGGGGATGGGAACGGCACCGCGCACCTCGAATGGGACAAAGAGGAAGAGGGTTACGACGGTACCGTGGTTGAAGTCAATGTAAGTCTCTACTCCATGGAAGATTCGCCGGACGCCAATTTGTACATCAAGAGCATGAGCCTTTATTGGAACTGCTGACATCGTGCACGGCGCAGGTCGCATATAGTCAAATAACGGGGTTTGCCAAAAGTGAAGGCAACCCCTTTTTTTACATTTGGAAGCGGCGGCGGACGACGACCCAGGTTCTCATTCCTGCTAGGGGTCACAATCATCCGCGAATTCAGGCCGATGCCCATGTGTGCTTCGGCCTTTTTTCATCCTTTGGTTCCTCTCTACACTTATAGTGTTTAACAAAATTTGCCCATTTTTGCCCCAAAATATGGGGGG
>CADBUF010000066.1 GCA_902797795.1 uncultured Erysipelotrichaceae bacterium | reverse complement strand
CTTTACCACCTAAGAGTTCCTTACCTAATCCGTAAGCTTCCTCAAAGGCATAAACATATTTCTTTTCAGCCATATTTTCCTCCTATAGGGCATTTAGTAAGTGCTTACGTAATGCACTCACCAGCGGGCAACATTATATCACAAGCACGCATATGTAGAGAATAGATTTTTACATTGTTCCTCAAAAAATATATGTATAGCGAAGACTAGATATATGAAGTGAATAACCAAAAATCAAAAAAGTGTTGTATTATATCAATAATAGGTAGGTAAACATATGGACAATACATCACCTTTAGTGCTCACAATTGATTTTGGCACTCAATCATTAAGAACTGCGTTAATAAATAAAAGCGGAGAAATAGAAGCGATTGTCAAAAGAAAATATGAGCCAGCTTATTTTTCTATTGAAAAAGGATACGCTGAACAAGATCCCGACTATTATTATGAAGAATTGCTTAAATGTTTAAGTGAATTAGTAAAAAAGAATAAAGACAAACTTGAAAGAATTAAAGGTTCCACTATTGCGACTTTTAGAGATTCCTCAGTTCAATTAGATAAAGACTTAAAACCATTACGTAAATCAATTCTATGGTTAGACCAAAGAATGGCAAAAGCCAGTGAAAAGATACCTGTCTTATATTCTTTGCTTTTTAAATTAGTAGGAATGAGTGACACAATAAAACTCAATCGTAGCCGCACTATCGCGCATTGGCTAAAAGAAAACGAAAAACAAACATGGAATAGAACATATAAATACGTCAACATTTCTACTTACCTCACCTATAAATTGACTGGTGAATTAAAGGACAGCTGTGCTAACCTCACTGGTCATTATCCAATCAATTTCAAAAAGAGAAAATGGCATAAAGAAAATGCCTTAAAAGGGGTTATTTTTGGTATCCCAAGTAGAATGCTCTTTGAATTAAAACAACCAGGTGAAAAAATCGGAGAAATAAATGAGGAGATTTGTAAAAAGACAGGACTTCCTACACATATTCCTCTATTTGCTTCTGGTAGTGATAAGTCTTGTGAAACCTTAGGATTAGGCGCTTTAGATAAGTCTATTGGTGCAATTTCTTATGGCACCGCATCCACTATTGAGGTTAGTAACAAAAAATATCATGAGCCTGAGCCGTTCCTTCCTGCTTATCCTGCAGCGGTACCAAATTGGTACAACATGGAAGTCCAAGTATATCGTGGATATTGGATGCTTTCATGGTTCACCAAAAACTTTGCTTCTGAATTAATCGATGAAAGTAAAATCCAATCTCTTGGGGTTGAGGAATTGTTAGATAATCGATTAGGAGAAATTCCTCCAGGAAGTGATGGATTAGTCCTTCAACCATATTGGGGACCAGGACTTAGAAGACCACTCGCTAAAGGTGGAATCATTGGTTTTAGTGATATCCACACAAGAGAACATCTATATAGGGCAATCATTGAAGGTATTGGTTATGCCTTAAAAGAAGGGCTTGAATCTATTGAAAGAAGTCAAAAACATAAAGTTAAAGAACTTAGAATTTCTGGTGGTGGTAGTCAAAGTGATGCGATTTGTCAAATCACCGCTGATATCTTTAATCTACCAGTTAGTCGAGTGCAAACATTTGAAACCACTTCTTTAGGGGCCGCTATTGCTACCTTTGTCGCTTTAGGTGAATATAAAGACGCGAAAGAAGCAATGGATAACATGTGTCATAAAACCACTACTTTCATGCCTAATAAAACTGATGCTGCTCAATATGAAGATTTATATCGCAAAGTATATTTAAAAATGTTCCCAAGATTAAAGAACGTCTATAGACACATCAATAAATTTACCAAGAGGTATTAAATAGTTAACTTCCTACATGTAAACATATCAACCGTAGCTATTTGCTGCGGTTTTTTAAATCTTGCCTAAAGTTCCTGTAGAACTGTTTTCTAATACGTAAATAGCAATTGAACCTTGTCCACTTTGATTGACTTGTAAGACGCCATTAGAAACGTTAAAGGTTTTACCGCTAACAAGATCAACATATTTACCATTTGGTAAGTTATTAAATGTTGCGCCACCACTAATAGCGACACAGGCTAAGGAATCAATTGATCCAACTGTGTATCTTCTTGTAAAGGCCATGTTAGAGTTAGAAACATTACCAGTTGTGTATTGTCCTCTACGAAGTGCAGGGACTTTTAATCTAATCTTGTTAAGCATTTGTAAGTGCTTACTTAATGTATGGTTAAGTGTATTTGACACTGTTCCAGTTGCGCTATATACACCAAAATCACTAGCGGTAACTGAACCGCTTAAATAATCGCCATAATACGCTCTACCAGATTCAGCTAATATGAGGTTAGGTCCTTCGTCGATTGTCTTTCCTTTTTGGAATTCAACTTCACTACCGTAATAGATACATGGGACACCTCTAAAGGTGAATAACAAGTCTAAGTTTTCTTTCCAAGCATCAGTGCCTTCATTGTATCTAATCTTTTCTGCCCCATCTGGTCCATAGTCATGAGAATCAACATATGTAACGTTATATGAAGCATCATTGTAATAATGATCATTACCAACAGCGACACCAAAGGCATTGTTAGCGTGTTGGAAATTCCAATGCATTGGGAAATCAATCGTGGACACTCCACTACTTCTTGAATAATCAGGGTTATGGTAATTGAGTCCGTTTAAGAAGACGTTATTTGATGTTGGAGCGTTATCAGGGGTGACGTTGTCATTCCAATTGTCTAGAGTGCTCTTTTCATTAACCGCTCTAGTGCCCCAAGCATATTCTTTGCTTTCTTTCCAAGTATAGAATGGGCAAGAATCACATTGAATACCATGATTCCATACGCCTCTTTCTCTAGTACAGACTTCACCAAACATATAGAAATGATTATTGCCGCATTTTTCTGCAATACGGTATAAACCAGGCCATATGTATTTATTAAACGTTAATCGAGAAATATGTTTCATTGTATCAATGCGGAAAGCATCAACACCCATACGGATGAATTCTCCATATGCTTCAAGTAAATAGTTGGCCACTGTTGGGTTTTCGGTATTTAAATCAACACAATCTCCAGCCATTTGACCGGTTTGTTCGATATATTGTTCGTATGCCATACTCTTTTCATGGTGGTAAATATTATTAACATCACTACCACCTTTCATTGCATTAATACGAGCGTCGTATTGATTGATATATTCATAATTTTCTGGCAATAAATCGTATTCAGTGTTTCTGATTAGACCACTATAAGTGGCGTTTTCCATTGGATTATATTTAAACATTGGGAAAAGATTTTCTTCTCCATAATTACCAGTGTGATTGAAAACAACATCAAGGATAATCTTCATATCCTTTTCATGAGCGATTCTAATGACGTCAGTGAATTTGACATCCTGGCTTTCATAACGAGGATCAACTTCTTTGAAGTTAATCGCGTGATAACCATGATAATCATATCCAGAAGCGTTTTTCACTACTGGAGTAATCCAAATAGAAGTGAAACCTAAGGCTTTAATATAATCCATTTTTTCAATAAGGCCTTTGAAGTCTCCTCTCCATTCAGGATCACTTCCAGGGTTTTTCCCATCCCAGCATCTCCTATTATTAGAATAATCACCATCATAGAATCTAGTGGTAATCATAAAATAGATTGATTCATCTCTAAAATCATCACGACTTCCAGTGTAAGGATATAAAACGCTTCCTTTGTTATAGTTTTTAACCGCTGGTAAATCATCCGCAGTTTTAGCTTCTTTTACAATACTATAATTTCCTATTGGAGTATCTCCTTCTGGAACAATTGGATCACCACTTTCATCTAATTCTGGTTTAGAAGAATATATCTTTCCTGCGGCGTACCAATAATAGCCAGCGTGGCTGACATAGAGGTTTCCTGTTTGATTATTTCCATTATTTGAGAAGATGAAATATAAAGAGGTATAACCAATAAAATCATATGTATTCCATGTTTCATCATAAGAATCCATGGCTTTACCTGGCCAAGAGCCAATTAATTCAGTTGGCTTGCCATTATTCTCGGTCCAAGCATAAATTGTTGAAAAATCTTTCTTAAGAGCACTAATTTTGACATAGTCAATAGCAGGAAGTTGTTCTTCCTCTTCTTCCTCTTGAGAAACTTTTTTAATAATGACATTACAGTAATCAACTTTCGCTCCATCAATAGTGGTAACAGTAATAATGGCGTTACCTTCTTTAATCGCTTTTACTTCGCCACTAGAGTTAACCTTAGCAATTGCTTCATTGCTACTAGAGTAAGAGACATTTTGATTAGTGGCATTTTCAGGATAAATAGTGTGGTTTAAAACGAAAGACTCTCCTTCGTTTAACGTTTTTTCATGTTCACTTAAAGTCACGTAATCAACGTGTACAGTTGTGTCTATTATTTCTTTTTCTTTAACCTTAACTAAGCAAGTATCAGCATAACCACCATGCACGGTCTTAACATTAATAATTGCTTCGCCTTGTTTTCTTGCCGTTAAAATTCCATTAGTTTCGACAGTCACAATATCGTCATCAGAACTAAAAAACTTCACGCTCTTATTAGTGGCGTTTTCTGGACTAACAACAACTTGTAATAAATAAGTATCATCGACAGTTAAATTAACAGTTCTATTTGTGATGGTAACACCAGTAACACGAACCGTTTCTTCTGTTTCTCCTGTCGGTTCTTCTTCAGAGGGTTCTTCAGGAGTAATAGGTACATTACTACCAGGAACGTTGTTGTTAGTATCGCCGTTACTTCCACAACTAAAAAGCAATCCAGATAATAGAATTAAAGAAATAAGACGTTTTGTTTTCATAATACAAGAAAGGAGAGAAACCTCTCCAATTTAATTAATATAGTTGATGTGATAAAGATTCATATTCTTCGTAAAGTTTCAAACACGCTTTACGATCAAGCTCAATTACAAGTTTTTCTCTTTCTCCAGGTTGTTGCATAGCGTAGAACTTAGCATCTCTGAATCCAATTTTTTCAGTATCAAAGATATTACAACCATAATAGACCTTCTCGATATTGGCCCATAAAATTGCACTCAAACACATTGGACATGGATCGCCTGTTGTGTATAATTCACAACCACTTAAATCAAATGTTCCAAGTTTTTTACATGCCTTATGGATTGCCATCATCTCTCCATGACATGTTGGATCGTTATTCTTAAGAACTTGATTATGTCCTTTACCAATAACAACTCCATCTTTAACGATAACTGCACCAAAAGGACCACCATGTTGTTTGTGAATGCCTTTTCTAGCTTCGTTAATTGCCATTCTCATGAATTTATTCATTGTATGTAACCTGCTTTCTTTTTAATTATACATTAAATTATTATTCGTAACTAACTAATGTTTGCGACGTTCTTTCCACTTAATAAACACACGTTGATAATAATCTTTCCAGGTGTTCATTAATACTTGCTCATTATAGAAATCTGATATGAATTTTGAATTCTCACATTGAACTTTATAGTAGGTTATATCATTAGCGAGTCTATTAAGTTCTTTTGAATAATCATCAATTGAATCACCGGAAGCATATTTAGAGAATAATATCGGTTTATATAAGCTTAAATTTTTAAGCAAAACTGGTTTATGAACATTAACCATTTCTAGAATTGTCATTGGAAATAATTCCATATGTGATGGCATGAATAAAACATCAACTGAATTAAAAATCTCATTCATGTAAATTCGATCAATAATTGGAATATGTACCATGTTTTGCGGTAAATTTTGCAATAATTTCTTATATTTTTTATATCCATGCATGATTCTACCAAAAGAGAATCCACCTACCCACACAAAGAAAAGATCAGGGCAATTTTTAGCGGTCTCCACAAACTCATCAAATCCTTTTCTTGTTTGAATTTGTCCACATCCAAGTACTATAAATTTATCTTTTGGTAGATGATATTTTTCTTTAAGTTTATCTATTTCTTCACTTGGAAGCGGCTTGAAATTATCGTGATTAACAAAATTAGGAATATAGGTTATTTTTTCTTTTGGAATTTTAAGTGCTTCTAAATCTGAAATAAAGCAAGGATTAACGACCACTAATTCATCTGCTTTACGATAAAATCTTTCAACATATTTATCAAAAACCCAATTAGCAAATCTTGGAAGTTTAATGCTCTCATGATTTTTAGCAGGAATAAAATGAACATAGACAATATTTAGATGCCTTTTATTCATCCTTAATCTATAAGATGGGTTAACACTATGGATGTGGTAAATATCAAATTTCCCACTTCTTGAATTAATAGAGACATCAAAGTTTTCAATCTTTTGAATTAAAGTAACTTGTTCGCGATAAGCACTTCCTACGCCTTGTCCTTTTGCGGACTCAGCTTTTGATAACATATTAATTTTTAACTTCATGACTTTATTTTATATTACTTAACCAAAAAATAAAGTGTTTATTTAATGTCGATAAGTATCTTATAATTTAGATACTTTTTACACATAAAGGAGGTAAAAGCATGCTTAGTAAAAAACTCGCTATTGAAGTTCTTAATGAAATGTTAGCAACTGGTAGTGATTATGCCGAGATATTTGTGGAATATAGCACTAGTAACGCTGTTACTATTGAAAATGGCAAAGTATCCTCAAGTTCAACAGGAATTACTTCAGGAGCAGGATTAAGACTATTAAAAGAAAATAGATGCGTATATGGCTATACATCAGATTTATCAAAGAAAGGATTGCTCTCTTTAGCGTCTTCCCTGAATAAGTCATTCAATGGTAAACAATTAATCGCAGTCGATAAATTAGAAGCTATTAAATGTAAGAATAGAAATGTTATCTCTAAATCATATGATGACATTCCTCTTCAAGAAAAAATCGATCTTGTTAGAGAAGGAACTAAAGAGATCGAATCATTTAACAATCCACACATAGTTAGATATATAGGTAACTTTGCTAACAATCATAGAAAAGTTGAAGTATATAACTCCAAAGGCAAATGGTTTAATAGGGACACTGAGTTTGCTAGATTAGCATATTCAGTTGTTGTTGCTGATGAAAACGGAATGGAAACCGGATTTGAAGGACCAGGATGCCAAATGGATATGTCCTTTTTCAAAGACAAAAGAAAACCAAGAGAAGTCGCTCATAAAGCTGCAGAGACCGCTTTAATTAATTTAAACGCTAAAGAATGCCCATCTGGAAAAATGCCAGTTGTTATTGGTAATGGCTGGGGTGGAGTATTATTCCATGAAGCTTGTGGGCATCCATTAGAAGCAAGCGCAGTTAGTAGAGGCTTAAGTTGCTTTGCGGGAAAAGAAGGAGAAATGATTGCTTCTCCAATAGTCACTGCAGTCGATGACTCCACCATTCCAAATGAATGGGGCTCCATTGATATTGATGATGAGGGTAATTTAGGTGAAAAAAGAGTTCTTATTAAGGATGGTAAACTCGTTAATTTCATGATTGATGACTTTAACGGTAGAAGAATGAATAGAAAAGGTAATGGCTCTTGTAGAAGACAAAATTATAAATATTGTCCAACTAGCAGAATGAGCAATACCTATATTGATAACGGCAAATCCACACCAGAAGAAATCATTGCCGCTACAAAATTAGGTTTATATGCTGTTGGTTTTAATGGAGGAAGCGTCGATCCTACTACTGGAGAATTTAATTTCGGTTGTTCTGAAGCATATATCATTAGAGACGGAAAAATTTGCGAACCAGTTAAAGGTGCAACCTTAATTGGTAAGGGCGAAGAAATCCTTAAAAAAATCGATATGGTTGGTAATGACTTAAAGTTAGCACAAGGTATGTGTGGGGCTGCTAGCGGTAGTATCCGCACTAACGTCGGACAACCTACATTAAGAATTAGTGAAATCACTGTTGGTGGTAGAGGAGGAGAATTGAAATAATGAAATACGATAAATTTTTCGCTCTCGCTAAAGAAAGAGGAATCTCTGAAGCTGAGATCTCAATTTATAACAATTATTCCTTATCATTTTCTTTATTCCATGGCGAAGTAGATTCCTATTCTAGCAGTAATTCATCTACCTTTATGGCTAGAGGATTATATAACGGAAAAATGGGTTCAATTGTTTCAGATGTTTATAATAAAGATAGTGCTGAACAATTTGTAAACGCCATCATCGCTAATGCTTCAGTAATCGAAAATGATGATCCTGTATTTATCTTCAAAGGAAGTGTAAAATACAAGAAAATCTCAACTTTTAACAAAGAATTAGCAAATATTTCAGCAGATTTAAAGCTAAAAAAGTTATTTGAATTAGAAAAGAAAATCAAAGAAATAGATTCACGTGTAATCGAAGTTGAAACAGTTGGATATGAAGAAAGTAGTTCATCTTCTCTTATCATGAATAGTCATGGATTAAAGCTCTCACAAAAGAACAATAATTTTGTGTATTATGGTGGTGCAGTTGCTAAAGAAAAGGAACAAGTTAAAACTGGTTTTGATATTTTCTTTGATAATGATTTTAATAAGTTTGATGTTGATAAATTAGCAAATTCAATTGTTAAAGAAGCTACTAGCAAACTCGGCGGAAGTCAATGTGATAGTTCAACCTACAAAGCTGTTTTATCACCTGATGTTGTTAAATCACTTTTATCAGCATATATTAGTAGCGCAATTGCGGAAGATGTACAAAAGAACTCATCTTTATTTGTTGGCAAATTAAATCAAAAAGTTGCTTCAAGAAGAGTTACTGTTGAAGACAAACCACTAGCCAAAACATTATTTGCGAGATCATTTGATGATGAAGGTGTTGCTACAATTAATATGCCAGTCATCAAAAATGGTGTACTTCTTAATTACTTCTATAACTTAACAACAGCCGCAAAAGATAATGTTCAAAGTAACGGACATGGTGCTGTATCTGGTGGTAGTAAAGTATATACTTCTACTTGGTATTTAGAAATGAAGCCAGGTAAAAAATCACAAGACGAACTCTTTAAAGAGATAAATAATGGCGTTTATATCACTGAAGTTCAAGGACTTCACGCTGGATTAAATCCAAGGAGTGGTAATTTCTCATTACAGTCCACCGGTTTCTTGGTGGAAAATGGAAAACTAAGCCACGGTTTAGACATCATTACTGTTTCTGGTAACTTAGTTGATTTGTTTAACGATATCAGTGAAGTTGGTAGTGATTCTAAAGAATTTATTTCTGGTATGAAATGCCCTTCAGTTATCGTTAAAAAGTTAAAAGTATCTGGAAAATAATTGATAAAATTAACGCACATTCCCAATAACATAGGCGTGTGCGTTTTTTTATGTTTCTTTACTTTGTAAGCAAATATAAAATAATCTTCATTTTTTTATTTATTTAATTCCATAAACCGTTATATAATAACGGCAAGATGGAAGAGAATAAAAACATTTTAAGACAATGGGTACTCTCAGCGATTAATAATCGTAATGGTAAGGAACTCAAAGAAATATTTGAGACTATTCCTAACATCGATATTGCTGATGCCATCAGCGATGTAGAAGATCCAAAACAACTTCTATATATCTTTAGAGTTGTTGGAAGCGAATACTCCGCTGAATTTTTTGCTGAACTCTCTAACGACCAACAAGAAGTTGTTATTAATGCCTTCTCTGATAAAGAATTAATTGACCTTATTTCTGATTCATACGCTGATGATATCGTTGATACCATTGAAGATATGCCTGCTAACATTGTTAGTAGAGTTTTAAAAGCGTGCCCAAAAGATCTTAGAGGAGACGTTAATCGCTTACTCAACTATAAAGAGAACACCGCTGGTTCAGTAATGACAACCGAATATATTGAAATGAAGGATTCGGTTACCGTTAAAGAAGCAATTGAAACCATTAGAACCAAAGGAAAAGACGCAGAAACCGTCTATACCATCTTTGTTAGAGATAATAAAAGAACACTTGTTGGTACTGTCGAATTATCAGATTTAATCTTCTCGAAAGAGGATGAGATATTAAACAACATTATGGACAAAGACTTTGTTTCTTGTAACGTTAATGACGACCAAGAAGAAGTTGCTAAGATGTTTAAACGTTACGACTTAACCGCAATGGCAGTCGTTAACAACGAAAATAAGATTATTGGTATCATCACCATCGATGACATTGTCGATATTATGGAGCAAGAAGTCAGTGAAGATATCGCTCACATGGCGGCTATTACTGATATGGAGGAACCATATTTAAAGACTCATACTTTTAAATTAGTCCTAAAATGCGTTCCCTGGATTATTGCTTTGATGATTCTTCAAATGTTCTCAACAATTGTTTTATCAAGCTTTGAAACTGTTATTTCTCAATTTGCAATCTTAGCGGTCTTTACCCCTCTTATTATGGATGCAGGTGGCAATTCTGGTGGACAAACAACCACAATGATTGTCAGATCGTTATCTTTGGATGAATTCTCTAGAAAAGACTATGGAAAAGTCATTTGGAAAGAATTACGTGTCGCCACCATTATTGCTTCCATTGTTGCTGTCTTCTCTTTTGGATGGTTAATGTTTGAAATGGCGGTTGGTATTGTAAATACCGATAGTTTAACTGCGTTAGGAAGAAGTAATATCGCTGGTGATATGGCTTTAGTCTCACTTTTAGTGGCTTCAACCTTATTTGTCACCATGATCATTTCTAGATTAGTCGGTGCTTCTTTACCATTCTTAGCTAAATTAATTAAACTCGATCCAGCAGTGATGTGTGGTCCAATTACCACCACTGTAGTTGATATTGTTTCCCTTTTAACATATTTCCTTTTATGGACACAAGTAATTGGAAAATCATTGGGGCTCCTATAATTTATGAAATTAGACGAGCAAAGAAAATTACAATTAGAAGAGATTTATAATACTCTTCTTAACGACGAAAAAGTATTGAAAATGAAAGATATCCCAATGCATTTTGGTTCAAATTGTTATGAACATTCTTTTAAGGTCGCTAAACTAGCAATGAAAAGAGCGTTACGTCATAAAAGCGTTAACTTAGAAGCTCTATTAATAGCGGCTATATTCCATGACTATTATCTCTATGATTGGAGAAAAGATAAAAGCAAGAAAAAAAGACATGGCATTGACCATCCTTCTATTGCTGCTAAACAAGCAAAAAGAGATTTTAATATCTCTGATCAATCAATAAAAATGATTGAATCACATATGTGGCCAATAAATTTCAAAGACTTCCCCGATTCAAAAGAAGCACGTATCTTAAATCTTGCCGATAAAACTGTCGCGACAATTGAATTTATGTCTTCTACAAAACAAAAGAAAAATCACCACGACAAAACATTAGAAGATATTAGTAAATTATTTTAATGAAATAATCCTTAAAAACACCTAATATAGTTATTGGTTTGTTAAATGAACAAAAATAAGCTTATATCCTTAATTGGTCTAATTGTGGTTGTTTTTCTTTGGGGAATCGCTCCAGTGTTCTCCAAATTCCTTTTTGATAATAACTATTATTCACCAGCTTTATTAGTCACTCTAAGAGGAGCTTTATCAATAGTGGTAATGGGGTTATTCATTTTATTTACAAAAGGGTTTAAAGAAGTTAACAAAGCTTATCTTATTTGTATTCCTGCTGGAATCATCTTAGGGTTAGCGTATCTCTTCCAATTTATAGGCTTAGAAACCACAACACCCGCAAAAAACACTTTCTTAGAATCACTAAGTTGTATTGCGGTTCCTGTTTGTATGTTTCTTTTGATAAGAGAAAAACCAACAGTTGCCTCTATCTGCGCAGCGATTATTTGCCTAGTTGGTTCATTTATTTTATGTGGTAATGGTTTGGATTTCTCAGCTATGTTTACTTCTCCAACAGCAGGAGATATATTAAGCGCAATAGCGGGCATATTATTTGGTATCGACATCGCTTTTACCAAAGTTTTTGCTAAAGGAAAGAACCCATATGTCTATGTTTTCTTCCAACTCGTCATTTTAACCGTTATGGCGTTAATCTATTCCTTATCATTTGAAAGACCTTTATATTTCTCGTATACATATCCTGCTATTCTCATATTATTGTTCCTAGGAATAGTGTGTACCGCCTTATGTTGGGTGCTCAGAACTATCTCAATTAGGAATGTAAGCGCGGTTACTTGTGCGGTATTAATGCCAATGAGTGCAGTAATCTGCACATTTACGAGTATAATATTCAAGTTAGAAGAATTTTCTTGGAATGTTGTCGCAGGTGGAATCATCATTACCTTAGCAATTGTAATAAGTGGAATATATGACGCAAGAATGGAACTAAAGAAGGAGAAAGCAAATGAACAAAATTAATGTTTATAGTGAAATTGGTAAATTAAAAACTGTTTTACTCCATGAACCAGGAAATGAAATCCATAATCTTACTCCTAAAAGATTAGACGATTTGCTTTTTGATGATATCCCATGGCTCCCACTTGCTAAAAAAGAACATCAAGCTTTCGCAAAAACGTTTATAGATAACGGGGTTAAGGTCCTTTGTTTAGTTGATTTAGTTTCTGAAGCGTTAGACGAAGATAAAAAAATCAAAGAAAAATTCATTCATCAATTCGTTAAAGAAGCAAACATAAGACATATTGAATTAGAACAAAAAGTGACTAAATATCTTCTCTCTTTCACTAATACAAAAGAGATGGTAGAGAAATCAATTTCTGGCATTAAAGCGAAAGAACTCGACTCTTTATATAAAAACGACAATGAATTCATTACTGATCCAATGCCAAATTTATATTTCCAAAGAGATCCATTTGCCTCGGTCGGTAATTCTATCTCCTTAAATAGCATGTATTCGCTTACTCGTAGTAGAGAAACAATATATGGAGAATATATCTTTAAATATCACCCAACTTATAAAAACACCTCACTAGTGTATTCTCGTGATGAAATTAAAAGTATTGAAGGTGGGGACATCTTAATCCTTAATGAAAATACAATTCTAGTTGGTAGAAGCCAAAGAACAAAGTTAAAAGCAATTAAGAAATTCGCTAATAATGTATTTTATAAATCTAGCCTACCATTTAAAAACATTATTATCTTTTCGATTCCAAAAGCACGTACATTTATGCACCTAGATACAGTTTTCACTCAAGTAGATATCGATAAATTCACAATTCATAAAGGCATATTAAAGAGGCTTGAATTAGAAGAGATTTCTAAAGGCGATAAACTTATCCACAAAAAGAAATATAAAGGAAGCTTAGAGTCATTACTTGAAAAATATGTTGGTAAAAAGATTACTCTTATTCCAGTTGGTGGAGATGATGCGATCAGCGCGGATAGAGAGCAGTGGAGTGATGGAAGCAACACCATCGCAATTGCCCCAGGAGTAGTAATTGCCTACGAACGAAATGATATTACTAATGAAATATTAAGAAAGAACGGCATCAAAGTGTTTGAAATACCATCCAGTGAACTTTCTCGAGGAAGAGGGGGTCCAAGATGTATGTGTATGCCACTAGAAAGAGAGGAAATTAAAAAATGATTAAACAAAAACACTTACTTACTTTATTAGATTATTCTCCAGAAGAGATTCTTGAATTAATCGACTTAGCCAAAAAGTTAAAAGAAGAAAAAAAGAAAGGAATCCCTCATCGTCATTTTGAAGGAAAGAATATTGTTCTTCTTTTCGAAAAAGATTCAACAAGAACAAGATGTTCATTTGAAGTAGCCGCTAGTGATTTAGGAATGAATGCTGTTTATATTGGTAGTAGTGGATCACAAATGGGAAAGAAAGAATCTATCAAAGATACTGCTAGAGTATTAGGTAGAATGTTTGATGGAATTGAATATCGTGGTTTTGAACAAAAGACAGTGGAATGTTTAGCTGAATACGCAAATGTCCCTGTATGGAATGGTTTAACAAATGAATACCACCCAACCCAAATGCTCGCAGACTTCTTAACCATCCTTGAACATAAAGGTCATCTAAAAGGAATCAAAATGGCGTTTTTCGGTGATGGTAGATATAACATGGGTAATTCCTATTTGATTACATCTGCTAAGCTCGGTCTTGATTACCGTATGGTGGGACCAAAAGAACTATGGCCAAACGAAGAACTTAGAAATAAATGTTTAGAAATAGCAAAACAAACAGGAGCAAAATTAACTTTTACTGAAGATGTTAATGAAGGCGCAAAAGATTGTGATGTTATTACTACAGACGTATGGGTTTCTATGGGTGAACCAGACGAAGTATGGGCGGAAAGAATCAAACTCCTTAAACCATATCAAGTAAATAAAGAAATAATGAAGAAAGCCGATAAAAACGCCATCTTCATCCACTGCTTACCTAGCTTCCACAACTTAGAAACAAAGATTGGCATGGAAGTATACAAGAAATTCGGTCTCAACGGACTCGAAGTTACTGAAGACGTATTTGAAAGTGAACAATCAGTGGTCTTCGATGAAGCTGAAAACAGAATGCACACAATTAAAGCAGTGATGCTAGCAACACTAAAGAATTGGTAAAAGAAATAGCCTTATAGGCTATTCTTTTTATTCATATAACTGATAGTTATCAAGTTCTTCCCATTTAGGATGAACTTCTTTAACTTTGTTTAACGCTCTATTGAATAAGACAACTTCCGCGTGTCGTAAGTTATTAGGAACGGCTTTATAAGCTTTAACAACTTTCTTACACGCTAATAAGCATTCACTTAATGAACCATCAAGTACACCAGCGGTTAAAAGATAAGTTCTAATAACAGGCAAGAAGTTACTATTTGATAATTCTCTTCTTAAAGCAAACGATACTTTATCTTCATAAAAAGAGATGACTTCCTGCTTGTCTTTAGCAAAAATATACGCATAAATGTATTGAGCTTTTGCACTTAACGCCCCTTTAACAGTTAATTCATCTGCTACTTCATCAATCTTACTTAAAAGGTTAAAAACTTCATCATATTCCTCGTTAGCGAGCTTTAGATAAACATCAGTAAGAGCAACTTCAGGGATAAAATGATCCGCAGCTGGTTCTCCTTTTGATTCTCCACTTTCATCACTATAAACAACTTCACCAACATTATTGGCTTCTAATGTTTTATTAAAACTATCTATATTTTTAGCTTTGGTTAATAAGTAACCATCAGTAAGTGAATCAAGCTTAATAGGGATGATGTTATAAATGAAAATAAGGAATACAACAATTGCCATAGTTAAGCATAAATAAGCAATATCAGTAACCCATCTAGTATCGCTTTTGTTCCAACTAAAGAAAAGATATAAAGCAATGGCAATAAAGGCAGCGTTAAAGAATGATCCGTATAAAATAAATGGATATGGGTTAGGTCTATTTTTCTTTTTATAATTAGGAACAATCTTTGTTTCGCCTGTTAATCCATCATAACCCGCAAATTTGAATTTCCATTTCCCTTCATTCTTATAGAATGTGAAATAGAACAAGCAAAAAGAGATGATGTTATAACCACCAACTTTAGCGCCTAATAGATGACCAAGTCCTTCTAATAATCCAGCAACTAGAACTCCTGCAAAAACAGAACCTATGATATATAGTCCATAAAACAATATAGCGGGGTTAGTTTTACTGAAATATGAATATTGAAAATGGTTTTGTAAAACAGTAAAGCCGTATAAAATAGCGATACCAAAGACTAGTAAATAAAATATAAGTCCAAATAAATTTTCTTTTTTCATAGTTATATTATTATAAACAAGAAATATAAATTTCTCTTATAACTTTTTCATCCATATCCTTTTTATGATGCTTAATGACACGTGTTCCGTTATGAGAAACCGATTTAACAAGTACTTCAACATCATCTTTATTTAAGCCTATTTCACTTAAGGTTTTAGGCATATCTAATTGAGCGAAATATTCTTCAATCTTTTTAATAGTGAGTAAAGCACATTCTTCTTCATTATCTATAGATAAGCCGAAGATAAAATTACCAAGTCTAGCAAATTTCTTCAAATCGTATTTGTAATAATATTTGGCCCAGGCAGGGAATAGAATAGCTAATCCACATCCATGCGCTATATGAACAAAATGTCCACTTAATGGATGCTCTAATTGATGTACAGGCATACTATAACTTTTTCCAATACTGGTAATTCCATTATGTGATAAAGAACTAGCAAGCATGATGCGTGCGCGATATTCATAATTTGTTGGATTGTTATAGCATAATAGTCCAACTTCAAATACGTTCTTTAATAGACCAAGAGCAAATTCATCAGCAAGCTCAAATTCCTCACTATAGGAAAAATATCTTTCTAATGTGTGCATTAAAATATCGACAACACCATAGGCGGTTTGCTCTTTATTAACTGTTACTGTTAATTCAGGATTTTCAATAGCGAAAAGAGGTCTCACCAAATCAGAATTGAAGCCCATCTTCATGCCAGTTTCATCATCTTGAATAACACAGCTATTAGACAATTCACTTCCAGCAGCAGAAATAGTAAGGATAACCCCTATTGGAAAGGCATGATCAACCTGACGACGATGGAAGTTAAAATCTTTAATATCACCATCGTTATCATAATTAACAGCAATACATTTTGCAGTGTCAATTACTGAGCCTCCACCAATGGCTAAAATAAATCCAATTTTATGCTCCTTAATAAGAGCGATTCCTTCGCTTACTAAGTCAAATGTTGGATTAGCTCTAACACCGCTTAAAATATGATATTCAATCCCGTTTTCTTTAAGGGAAAATTCTACTCTTCCTAATAGTCCGCTATTAACAACTGAACCCTTTCCAATAACAACGAGGATTTTATTAATTTTTCTCTCACTTAAAATAGGACCAATCTGATTCTCATAGTCCTTCCCAAAATAGATTTTAGTTGGTGAGTAAAATGTGAAATTATTCATGATTTTCCACTATTTTTATGGCTTTTTGCACATTTTTTTCAAAGTTTTTGCTATCAATGAAGTTAAAACTAGAAAGTAGCCCTTGTAATGTTTTATGACGATAATTTTCTAAATAATAAACAGTAGAATATCCATATCCAAAAGCATAGAATCTGCTAATGGTTTTTTTACTGCCTAATGATAGAACTTTGCCACCATCAATTTTGTTAATAAATCTTAGTCCAGAAATGTAAAAGTTGTTATAGATAAATTCATAAAACAACTCCTTACCAGCGCTATTAATTGCGGCAGTTAAAAATGCTTCATTATCCTTATAATATTTGAATACATATCCAACTAAAGATAAGTAGTCTTCGGCATTTTGAGCACCAGGGATTTTTTCTTCTAAAAACACCTGGGCTAGAAGATCATAAATATCGTGATAATGATAATAAAATGTCTTCCTACTAATCCCACACTTTTTAGACAACTTTAAAACACTGATGGAGTCAATTGGTTGAGTCGCCATCATTTCTTTTAAAGCAAGAGCTAAAGCGTGTTCTGTTTTCATCTTATTTTAATTTGCAATATTCCTTTGCAACTTCACTTCCAACTGCAGCGTTATTAAGAACTAATTTAATATTGCTCTCTAATGAATCGCCACCGGTGAGTTCAACAATGGTCTTAAGAAGGAATGGTGTACATTCTTTACCTTTGATGCCTTCTTCGTCCATTTTCTTTAAAGCTGTAGCAATCGCATTATCGATTACTTCTTTCTTCATTTCATATTCTTCTGGAATTGGGTTGGTTAATAAAATGCCACCAATAAGTTTGTTATCTCTTTTGGCTTTGATTATTTTTGCCATCTCAAGAGCGTCTTCTACTTTGTAGTCAACTTTTAAACCAGAGTGGGAATTATAGAAAGCAGGAAGTTCTTCTGTTTTAAATCCTAAAACAGGAACACCCATAGTTTCTAAATATTCAAGTGTAAGTGGTAAATCTAAAATAGCTTTAGCACCTGCACAAACAACAGTGACATTTGTTTTTGCAAGTTCTTGTAAGTCTGCAGAAATATCAAATGTTTGTTGAGCGCCTCTATGAACTCCACCAATACCGCCTGTGACAAATACTTCAATACCAGCTTGGTTAGCTAAAATCATTGTGGTAGCAACAGTGGTGGCTCCCCATAATTTTTTAGCGTAAACAACAGGAAGATCTCTTCTTGAAACTTTAAGAACACCTTTTCTTTTACCAAATTGTTCAATTTCTTCTGGTGTCATACCAATAATTGGTTCACCATCAATAATTCCAATTGTGGCAGGAACAGCGCCATGATTTCTAATAACTTCTTCAACCTTTAAGGCTGTTTCAACATTTTTTGGATAAGGCATTCCATGAGAAATAATAGTGCTTTCTAAAGCAACAACAGGTCTATTCTCTTTGAGTGCCTTACTAACTTCTGGATTAATTTTCATTCTATATAATCTCCTATATTTTTGAGTTCCATATTATTCTAATATACTTTGAGGTTTTGAGATACAAATATTCATCTAATTATATTTTTGTCTCTTTTTTAAAT
>CADBUF010000065.1 GCA_902797795.1 uncultured Erysipelotrichaceae bacterium | reverse complement strand
TTGCACCGTGAAAATGAAGATAAAAACGATGTAGAAGTACATGATTATGTTGATATCAATGTCAAGATGTTTGAAAGTATGTATCACGATCGATTAAGAGCATATAAAAAACTAGGCTATGTTATCAGTGGCGATGAAGTTATTTTTGAAAGAAAAATATATTCAACTTATGACTATAAAGCAAAATTATTTGAAGATTTAATAGATTCAAAAAAAGAAGTTGTTCTTATCATTAACGATTATAACGATGAAGTGTTAATTGATTTGTTAAACACATGTGGCAATGTAAAGATATTTACTCATAGCAATAAAACAATTGAGCATAAAAATATTTCTGGCTTGTTAAAGACTAATCTTGAAATAAATGCGGTTATAATAGATCAAAAAATATTGTGGTATGGAGGTATTAATCCCTTTAAAACAATTGCATATAATGACTCTATAATGAGAATAAATGACAAATCTATTTGCGAAACTATAATTAAAGAAGCTAAAAAATAAATCAATCACGGACATTTTTGCGTTTTGCAAGCTTTTGTTTGTGATTTAATAATCATTTGCTGATCTCGCCATTCTGTGGTGTGATTTTTATAGTCTGCTAATAACCTTACGAGCGAATATGTTCAATATATGTAAAAATTAGTGATTTGGATTGGTTCGGCCGGGTCTATTTTAATGCGGACGGCATATTTTCATACTATTATCAGTGCATCTAACAATTAACACACTATATTACAAGTAATATAGTATATGGGATTAACACACCTCTAAATGGGATTATTACAGTAGGAATTATTTGCGCAAATAAAAATTAGGCATTATTACAGTCGGTGAAAGACATCTATAAAGAAATCTGATATGTCTTCTAAAGTTTTTTATTTAATGCTACTTAAAGAACATAATTTATTAATTGCACCATGGACTGCTTTTGGTGATAGTGGTGAAAGTTATATTAGAATTATCTAATTAGGAGCTAGGTTACCTCGCTTTTATTTTGTTAGTAAAAAAGAACAAAATTAGGTAGTTTACTACCTAATATTGACAAAAAGGCTGCCTAAAGTCTGCCTCGCTACTAAACAGTTTTACTAAAAATTGCAAAAGTGTTTAGTGAGAGTGAACAATTTGGTTGATTACTGCATTTTTTATTAATTGAAAATATAAACATATAAATATATATTTATTTTTGAGGACATAACCATGAGCAATATATTTACTAAAGCCCATAATTATTTAAATAGAGTTCATAAAAAAAGAACATATAAACATCGCTGTAGAAAATTAAAAATTGAATATAAACCAGGAGTGGTTATTGGTAAGAATGTTCAAATTTGGGGAGAGGCCAAAGTTCATCTTTCTGAAGGATCAAGAATTGCGGATAACTGTATTCTTTGGGGTAATGGCGACATCTATATCGGTAAAAGAACCTCCATTGGCGAAAACAGTATGATTTATGCGAACAAAAATGGTGGAGTTGTTTTTGGCGATGATAGTTGCACCGCGGTTAATCTATATTTAATAGATTCAAATCACTTAACCGCCAAAGATAAACTCATTAGTGAACAAGGTTTTGATTCAGAAAAGATTGTTATCGGTAATGATGTTTGGATTGGCGCAAATGTCACGATGATTAAAGGTTCATCATTAGGAAATGGGTGTGTCGTAGGCGCGTGCTCTCTTGTTAACAAGAAATTTGGTGAATATGTAATAATAGGAGGAGTGCCTGCGAAAGTACTCAAAAATCGAGAATAAGGAAGAGAATAATAACTCTTCTTTTATTTTTTGAATGTTACATATTTGTCTATTTATAAATAAATAAGTAAAATAATAAAGGTATGATTAAGAAAATTCATTATTGTTGGTTTGGGGGAAAGCCAAAACCAAAGAAGATTAGAAAATGTATCGCGAGTTGGAAAAAATATTTTCCAGATTTTGAAATCATCGAATGGAATGAATCTAATTTTGATATTAATTGTAACGAATATGTAAAAAACGCTTATAACCTTAAAAAGTGGGCGTATGTTTCCGATTATTGTCGTTTAGCGATGTTACACAAATATGGTGGTCTATATTTCGACACTGATGTGGAAGTCATCAAAAGATTTAAAGATGAATTCTTTAACACTCCATTCATCACTTTAGAAATTGCTGAATATATATCTATTGGAATGGGTGGAACAATATATGTAGAAAAAGATGACCCATTTTGTAAAAGCTTATTAGATTCGTATGAAGGTGAATCAACTTTAGAAAAAGAAGAAGGAAGCAGATTCACTAAAACCATATGTGATCGTGCTTATGATTATTTCATTAAATATGGATTTGTTAGAGAAGATAAGTTCCAATCTTTAAATGGATATACTCTATACCCAACCGAATATTTCTCCCCACTTAATAACTTAACTGGAAAGATGCATAAAAGCAAAAACACCTACTCGATTCACTATTTCATTGGCAGTTGGTTCACCTTTGGTGAAAAACTCCACAATTGGTTTTATCGTCTAGAAAAGAAATTACACATTAAATAGAGGCTATTAATGAGTTACGATATTCCAATTCTATTAGAATTTTATGCGCGACCTGATAAATTCATCCATGTTTTTAATGCGGTCAAAAAGATGAAACCAAAATACCTTTATTTATATCAAGATGCGCCTAGAAGCGACAAAGATAAAGAAGGATGGAAGGCTTGTAGAGATCTCGTTAACTCGATTGATTGGGACTGTGAAGTTCATACATATTATCAAGAAAAGAATCAAGGATGTGACCCAAGTGGATTTTTAGCCCAGTCATGGTTTTTCTCTAACGTAGAATACGGGATTGTTTTAGAAGACGACTGTGTTCCTAATGAATCATTCTTCCTCTTTATGAAAGAATGTCTAATCAAATATAAAGATGATAATGATATCGCTTATATAAGCGGAATGAATATCTTAGATAAATATGAAAATAAAATTGAACCAGGTACTGATTACTTCTTTACCAAATTTGGAAGTACTTGGGGATGGGGAAGTTGGAAAAGATTTTATAAAAACGCGGACAGCAAATATAGCTGGTTAGATGATGAAAAGAAATTAAATGAAATCATAAATGATTTCTCTAATAAAAAAGTAAGTGATGGATTTATTAACCTTGCTAGAAGTAGACAAAAAGAAAACAAAGAATATTTTGAAACAATTCTTACTTCTAATATGAGACTACATCATCAAGTAGCAATTGTTCCAACTCAGAATATGATTTCTAATATCGGTATTGGTGACTTTGGCACCCATAGTGCTTCTTCACTAAAAAGACTTCATCCAAAAGTGAGAAAGATGTTCTACAAGACTTGCTTTGATTATGAATTCCCATTAAAGCACCCTACTTTAAAGACGATTAATAAAAAATACGAGATTGATATGAATAAGAAAGCCTTTCCAAGGACAAACTTCTCTTATAAATATTACGCGGCCAAATACGAAATAGGTAGACGCCTATTTCCATGGAGATATAAATAGTGGATTTAAATCCACTTTTTAAGATGAAAAAAAGAATATTTTATTTAGATGTAGTAAGAGCTCTCGCTATGACGATGGTGATTCTACTTCATAGCGTTGCGGATTATTTTAATCGCAGTAGTGCTTATTCAATCTCTTTTTATTTTACTAATACGTTATATACGATAAGTTCTATTGGAGTAATTCTATTTATCTTTATAAGTGGAGCAATATATCTAAACGAAGATAAACAAATATCTTTTAATAAGTTATTAAGAAAAATATTGAAGATGGTTATTTTCTTTGTTATTTGGAGCTTAATCTACTCACTTATTTTTGAGGTTTTCTTTCCTTTATCAGAAGGAAAATCCTTGAATGTTAGTCAAATCTTCATAACCTTTGGTAAAGGCTTTTATCATCTCTGGTATGTTTATTTAATTATTGTTTTATATCTATTAACTCCTTTGTTTCGCTTATTCACCAAGAAAAAGTATTTCAAAATAGTAAGTCTTATAACGATTGGCTATATTTTTGCGATCTCTATAATTTTTCTTATATCAAGAAATTTAACTACTTATAACATTATTAACACTCAATTTTTTGAGATTTATGATTACTTTTATATGGATATAATTTTATTCTTACCAGCTCTATATATTTTAGGGTGGATTCTCTCTAAAAGTGAGTTTAAAAAGATACACTACGTGATTTATGTTTTAGGACTTATCTCACTAGTAGGGATGATTATTGGAAATGTCTATTTAAAGAATTATGGAGTGAACTCTACGGGTTATATTTATACAAAAAGAGATGACCCCCTACTTGTTATTTGTTCTTTAAGCCTATTTTTGTTGGTTAAAAAAATATTTGAGAATTACCAAAAGGAGAGCAATTTTTCTCGCCTAATTACTTTCTATAGCAAACATTCTTTAGGCATATACGCTCTTCACCCGATGTTTTGTTTATTTACCTACTATTTACTTGATTTAGGCAATGTGAATAATGCGTTTTTATATGTTTTAATCGCGTTTATCGTTTCATTAAGCTTTTCAACAATTCTTACCTACTTATTTAGCAAGATTAAGTATGTAAGAGAGATAGTATAGTAAAAAGAAATATACTTAATATATTTATCTTGCTATAATTTTTTAGCGTATGAAATTAAAGATGTCAAAAAAGTCATTAATTGAAAGAATTGTGGTGCTTACAATCGTTGCCGCGGTTGTAATTATGCTTGCCTTTTTCCTTAAAGACATCTTTGTCCCTTTAATTAAATATCAAATCAATGGTAATAAAGAAGCAGCCGAAGCTTTATTAAGAGAAAACGGCATTTTAGGATATATTGCCGTTCCTGTTATTGAAGCTTTACAAATGGTGGTTATTTTTATTCCTGCTGAATTTATTCAAATCACTTCTGGCATGTCTTTCCCTTGGTGGGTAGCGATATTGTTATGTGATTTAGGAGTTTGCTTAGGCGCTTCATTCATTTATCTCATTATCAATGTTTTCCGTTTTAAAGGGGATATTTTAGGGAAGAGCGAATCCAAAATCGCCCAATATGAGAAAGTCAGTAAAAATAGATCAACACTTTTAATGATGGTTTTACTCTTTATTATGCCTATCATCCCTTTTGGTGCAATTGCGTATTATGGAAGTAGCAAAAAACCAACTTATTGGAAATATATTTTAACGGTCGCCTTGGCGGTCCTTCCTTCAATTTGCACTTCTATACTGATGGGTGCCGCAATTACTAACGCTATTAACGGTAGCTGGCCAATTTGGGCGGTTGTGCTCGTTATTATCGGCGGTGGAGGAATTTTACTTTTCTTACTTTTATTCGTTCTTCACCAATTCTTCTTTAAACATAATGACAATACTCCATATTCATGGTTTTATGGTGTGATCATTTCTTTGATTAGTAAATTCTTGATGTTTAAAGTGAAATATAAAGTAATTAACCAAGAAATGATGAATGATGTCGGAGGACAATATGTGGTCCTTGCTAATCACCATACCTGGTTTGATTTTATGGGAGTTCATAAACTCGATCCAAATATGCGTTATGCGATGGTGATGAATGCCCATCTTTTCCATGCACCTATTTTTGGCAAATGGTTTAAACGTAGTGGTTGTATTCCTAAAAAACTTTTTGCTCCTGATATTCCATGCGCTGTTAAAATACTTAACGCTAAAAATAGCGGTTATTCGATCGCTATGTTCCCAGAAGCCAGATTATCTACTGATGGAGGGGCATCTTACGTTAATAGTGCTACCGCCTCTTTAGCAAAAAAACTTGATTTACCAGTAGTGTTAGTTCAACTCCGTGGAGGATATTTCATTAAACCTAAATGGAGAAAGAAGATGAAACGTGGAACTTACGAAATCGAAGTGAAACGTATCATTCAACCTTCTGAACTTGAAAACATGAGTGTTGAAGAAGTCCATGATATCATTCAAGAAAGTCTTTCATTCAACGAATTTGATAACTTAAATATCAAAATGAAAAGTGGAAATAAGGCTAAGGGATTAGAAAATATTCTTTATCGCTGCAAAGATTGTGGTGAATTATATTCCACCTATTCTAAAGGCAATTATTTTGGTTGTTCAAAATGCGGCAAGAAATATGAAATTCTTCCAAATTATCAATTTAAAGAAAATAATGACTCTCCTAATATTCATGACTACTATCAAGATATGAAGAAGATTGAGATGTTAGAAATTGATAAAATCAATTTAGATGTCCCAGTGGATGTAAAAATCTACACTGATAACAAAAAGAAATTCCGCACTGAAAAAGGGATGTTCCATTTTGATAAAGATAAAGTCTATTTCAAATCAAGTATTAGCGACCTTTATTTTGAATATTCAACTTCTCAATTAGAAGGTATTGCTTACTCTGTAAATGAAGAATTTGAGATGTATTATAATGACGAATTATATTATTTCTATCCAGACATCTCTAATCGTAAAGTGTGTACTCGTATTGCTTTACTTTTTGAAGCAAATAAAATGAGACTCACTAAATAACACTTATCTATGTCAACAATATCTAAAGATATCAAAAAGCAAATAATCCGTTATGTCATCTATTTGTTTTTTGTTTTGGGGTTAACCGCTTTAGCCTTCTATTTAAGTATTGGCAATAATGTCACTAGAGTTTTAGATACTTTAAAGAGTGCTAACGCTTGGTATATAGTGGCAATTTTTGGCGTGGTGGTTGGCTGTATCTTAGCAAGGTCTATCGTCATTTATTTTTTAACTCGTATCTTTGAAAAGAAATATCTTTTTCATCGTGCTATCGCGATTGATCAAATTGGCTCTTTATACCGTATGGTGACCCCTGCTGGAATTGGCGGTCACGTTATGGAGACTTATACCTATAATAAGCAAGGCATTAAAATCAGTAGCGCCCTTTCAATCATCGCGATGTATTCCATCGTTTATCAAGTCGTCTTAATTCTTTATGGAATTATTTCAATTATTGTTAAAAGTAATGTCATTAATGACATTGGACACATTTATATTTCTTTTGGAAATAATGGGGTTTCTATTTCTTTATGGGTTCTTATTTCAATTGGTTTTGCTTTTAATGTCTTCTCCATTGGCTTTATTCTACTCATCTCTTATTGGAATGGTTTCTTCCGTTTCATTAGAGGTCCAATTGTCTCTTTATTAGTGAAGATTCATCTACTTAAAAATAAAGAAAAAAACCAAGCCAAACTTGATGAAGCAGTTATAAATTTTAGAAATAATTTAAAAACTCTATTTAAACATGTACCTACTCTACTAATCGGGGTATTGTTCTTCTTTATTTACATTACGATCAGTTATTCTGTTCCTTATATTTGTGGCCTTTCTTTAGGAAATGCATCTATATATGCGAATTATTGGGATAGTGTGCTATTAAGTAACATTCACCAAATGGTGACTTGTGTCATTCCTATTCCGGGAAGCTCATTAATTTCTGAGATGTTCTTCCTTCAACTTTTCTATCCAGGAAGCGGACCAAGTTTTTATGAGAGCGAATCAATCGCTCGAGCGTCGCTTCTATTATGGAGAAGTTTAATGTTTGTTATACCGCTTTTTATCGCCTCTATTTATACGATTGTTTATCGTCCAAGAAAGAAAAAGATTGATGAAAATCACAAAGATCAAACTATTAAAGAATAAAGTAGTGGTCTATTTTGACAAAAATAGATTGGAATTAGATAAGGAAGTTTATCCTAATTTTTATCTATACGAAGGAAAAGAAATAACCCCTAATGAATATAAAAAAATCAAAGAATATAACGATGTTTCTTCTTTACTTAAATATGCACTAAAGGTTAGAGAAAAATCGCTCCTCTCTGAATTTGCATTAAGAGAAAAATTATATAGTAGAGGCGGAAGTAAAAAAGAAGTTGATAAAGTTATCAAAATGATGAAGAGTTATGACTTAATTGACGACAAAGCTTTTATTGAAGAATATATTGAATACTATAATTCCAAGAATTATGGAAAGAATAAGATTATTACTAAACTTAACGAAAAAGGAATCTTTAAAGAAAAACTGAGTAAAGTTAATTTCCCTATTTCTATAGAAAATAAAAAAGCAAAAACCTTGCTACCTAAGCTTGAAAAGAAATATGAAAAATATAATAACAAAGAGAAGAAAGCGCATATTTATAATGCTTATATCTCTTTGGGGTTTGATGTTGATATCGCTTTAAAATATTCTTCTTTAGCAAAAGAAAATAGCCTAAAAGAAGAAAACGAGAAGCTGAAAGAAGATTTTAATAAAGCTTATATTAGGTTATCAAGAAAATATAAAGGCAAAGAACTAAAAGAAAAACTAATAAATCATTTATTAATAAAGGGATATAAATTTAATGATTTTTATCCTCTAATAGAAAGGAAGTTATGATATGAATTTAATTAAAGAACTTAATGATGGCGATCGTCTTATCATCCAAGCGTTAGTTGGCAATGTTAACCAAGGAACGAATAAAAGTGGCTCCCCATATTTAAATGTCGAATTAAGAGACTCAAGTGGTGTTCTTAATAGCAAGAAATGGGAAATTAGTGATGAAGATTATGACATCTTTGTCACTGGTAATATTGTTGAAGTAATGATTGAAGTTATTAAATATAATGACGCGCTTCAAGGAAAGATCCTTAACACGAAGCTTCTTAACGCAGACGAAATCGATGTCACAAGATTTATCAAAGCCCCTCCAATTAAAAAAGAAATCTTAGTGGAACGCTTTTTTAAATTAGTAAACTCTATCAAAGATAGTGATTGTAAAAATATTTTAGATTATTTCCTTAAGAAATTTGGTGAAACCGTGTTTATTGCTCCTGCGGCAAGCTCTGTCCATCATGAATTTTCTAGCGGATTACTTATGCATTCTGTATCTATTGCGGAGCACGTTGATTATTTTGCAAAATTTTATAACGATATTAATCGCGATATCGCTGTGACGGGGGCGCTTCTACATGACTTTGGCAAAATGATTGAACTTGTTGGCCCAGCAGTGTACCACTATTCAACAGAAGGAAAGTTACTTGGACATATTTCTATTATGTGTGGAGAATTAAGAATTGCCGCGAAAGAATTAAATATTAATTCTGAAGTTCCTCTTCTATTAGAACATATTGTCCTTTCCCATCACGGACAATATGAATTTGGTTCTCCTATTCTTCCTCTTACTAGAGAAGCCTTATTAATCTCGATGATTGATAATTTGGATAGTAAGATGTTAGTCCTTGATAAAGCTCTTGAAGACGTCAAGCCTGGTGAATTCACTCAAAAGATTTTCCCACTTGATAATCGAAGCTTCTATAAACCGCTTAAATAGACTATTTAAGACAAAATAAAAGAGGAAATGGTAATTTATTCGTTTCCTCTTTTTTGTTTCTTTAAATGAGCTCTTTTTTGATTTCTTTAGCAAGGGCAGGAAGATTAAGGTCTTCATTATTTTGTTTCATCTCTAAGATAAATCCTTCGCTTCCTTCATATCGTGGTATAACGTGAACATGGAAATGCATTACGGTTTGTCCACTTGCAGGGTAACAGTTAGTAAGAATATTTACTCCTTTTGCCCCTAAGAATTTGATATCAACTTGACCGATTCTTTGAGCGACATCCATCACTTTATGCATTTCTTCTTGTGGAGTGGTTAAGAAGTTTTCATGATGTTTTTTTGAGACCACTAAAGCGTGACCTTTAGTGACTTGGGAAATATCTAAAAATGCGAGCACATCATCATCTTCATATAATTTATGGCAAGGGATTTCTCCATCGATGATTTTACAAAAAATATCTTTTTCCATAGTTAAATTCTCCTATCATTCTCATTTTAATAATGAGATATCTATTTTTCAAGGTACAAAAAACCAGATAGATAATCTACCTGGTTAATTTGAATTTTAGTCTTGTTCGAATAATTCTGGATAGTTCTCAACGAAATATGCGAAGACGATATAATCGTGGAAGAGAACATACATATTCTTAAGCCAGTATTTTCTACTTAAGGTTGAATAGTTACCGGTTTCTGCAACTTTCTTAGAGACTTCTTCAACGATGTCTTGTAAGACTTCAGTGCCTCTAGTAGCAGAATAGCTATAACTACCATCTTTTCTTAATTTGATGTCTTTAACAGCTTCCGTAACTTGAACGACGTAGTAAGCATTACCGCTCTTATCGTTAAGAAGGATGTCGCCACCAAATGGTAAGCTGCTATCAATTGGGCTGTCAGAGAGTTTAAGGAAGTAAGCACCGTTGATGGAGCAGACATAGCTACTTTCATGAGCGTCAGCTAACTTTCTTAATTCATAAGCGTCACCAGCTAAATTGAGTTGGAATCTATCAAGATCCTCTAATGTCGCATAGTTATTAGCGATGACTGCTTGATCTGTGCCTTCACCAACTTCCATCTTTGCATTACCAACGGTAACAGTGAAGAGTTTCTTGGTAATTTCTCCAGCAGAATCTAATGATGGTCCAGCATTTTGGATGTACCATCCTTTAGTGATTGTCTTATTTTGATCAAGTTTAACTTTTTCTTTTCTAAGACCTTCTTCAGGAGTTATTTTACCATTATCTGTGAATTTCTTAGCGAGTTCCGCATCATAATCATCATAGGTAACTTTTTCTAAGAAATCGTTATAGTCTTCCATCAAATCTCCATAGGAGGTATTTTCATAGAAATCACCATCTGGGGATTTTTCATAGATCTTATTACCATAACTTTGAATTCTACTCATGATATCAACAATATATTGTTCAATGTCGTTTCTTTCTTCTGGAAGCTTGGCTTGTGCAGCAGTAATAACGTCATATTGACCTTTGTTGATGATGGAATAGGCTTCGAAGAGATTGTCGTAATATTCATCAATTTCTTCTGGATCCACTCTTAAGTCATATTTATCACTTAATGGTGAATCGGCATTTGGTTCTGGTTTAACAGTTGGAACGACTTTTGGATCGTTATATAAAGTATTGATTAAATCTTTAGCGAGCGCGTCAGCGTTACTAGAGAAGCCAGAATATTTTTCAAGTTTGAGAACGTTGATTTTTCTTGCACGGCTATCTCTGACGACTGGGAATTCTTTGTCTAATAAATATTGTTCGACAAGTAAGTCACGATAAACGTCAGGGATGATTTCTTCTTGAATGTAAGTGAAGGAACTTTCTTTTTCTTTGATGTAAGCTTCTGCTTCATCAGGATCAAGAATTGGATCACCATGATCATCAAGAGGATGTCCGTCATCATCATAAATGACTTCTTCAGCGTATTTTTGATAATATTCTTTGTGGAGTAATCCTAATGGATTATCTTCAATGAATACATCTTCGGCTTCTAAGGTGTAATCCGCTAAAACGAGATTTAAGTTATCGGCCAAGCATTTATCATAGTCGACGTTCTTTTTGCCTTCTTTGTGTAAATTCTTCACAAATTCAGTTTCATCGAAATAGAAATCTTGAGCAGCGGAAGAGGCTTTGTTAAACATTGCTTCTTTAACACGCATATCAATCGCTTTGAGTTTGGCTTTTAAAGTCTTGCGTTCAAATTTTGAGACTGGCCAATTTGGAAGTAAATCATTAACTGGATTACCATCGTCATCGATATGTTTTCCATTAGCGTCAAATCTCCAATAGACTTTGTGAGCTCTAATGAATTCGTCAGCGATTAAGTGATCTACTGTATCAGCGTCTTCGACAGCATCACGTAAGGTGATGTAGCCAAATCCGTAATCCTTAGCAGTGACATCATCATATGAACCATAAATTGATTCAGAGTATTTTAATAAGATTTCATTAAGGACTTTGGTTTTGGTTTCTCCTTCGTGCATGGCGTCAACAATGACCTTTAAGAGGTTATTGTAGATGTCATAGCTGTGTTTTACTCCATTGTCGTCTTCAACTGTGATGACGTTAGTGTAGTAATAGGAAGGTTTAGAATAAATTGCTTCTTCGCGATATTCTTCACTACTACAGCTAGCAATGGAGAGCACTCCAAGTAATGAGAGGAATGCAATTTTACCTAATTTCTTACTTGGCATAATATTCTCCTTCCTCTTGGAATAATTTTCTAGCAGCATCAATTCTTTCTTGAGTTAATGTTGCTTCTTCTCCAGGTTGACCATAATATGGGTTATCATCTCCGACTTTTGCATTAGCAACTTTCCAGTCGATGATTGATTTTTTGGAGATTAACGCTCCATCTAATCCTCTGAGATAGTTTTGGCTCTTGAGTTGTTTAACGTAATCAGTCCATGAGGAGTTGATTGTGGTTAAGTTGTTATCAAAAGCGTTTTCTCTTAATCTAGCTATTTTATCTTTGATATTGTTATAAACAGTATTTCCACTTGCGGAGTCAAACCAAGTGATTTTGTCTTCACCGATTTCATCGATGAGCATTTCATAGATTCTATAATCATATGCGGCATCGAAGACATCATCTGAAGCACCTTTTAATTTGTTTTTGATAGTATCTGCTCTGTCTTTATATTTAGTGGAATCACTTGTAGCGACCCATTCAACATAAGAAGATTTTGGATAATCAGAAACACTTCCTGGTAAATCGGTTGTGTAATAGTCTTCTAAGTTAACTGTATCTTTAGATGCAGTTTGGATTGTTCCTTCATCATCTTTATAAGAGAATGTGGATTTCTTGTTTGTTTCTTCAAAGACTGATTTCTTTAAGACCATGAAGTGGAATCCATAAGATGATTTAACACCGATGATAACATCACTGTTACTGGTTGAAAGAACACCGACATCTTGTCCACCGATTTGTTTGTTGAAGTTAGGAATTAAACCGGTTCTGAAGTTTGGACCCTTAGCGGTTAAATCACCATTTTCAAAATCGTGAATTGATGTTGTAACTGGTTTGTCATCATCATAAGTATTGGAGAGAAGAGCATCCCAATCAACATCTTCATTAGTAATAATGAATGGTGAACGGAAGTTTAAGAATTGGTTGAAGATAACGTTACGTGGGTAAACGCTTTCTCCGGAATCCATCTTGAAGCTTGCTTCATCCTCATCAGCGAGTTCATCTAATTTTCTAAAGACATCGTAAGGCACTCTAGCAATACCTTCGAATTTGTCTGCTGCTTCAAAACCACTAACGGCGGTTTTGATGTTATCAACCATTTCTTCTTGAATGGCTTCTGTGACATTTTTTTCAACATATTTAATGTGAGTGTCATCAACGACTTCTGTACCGACTTTGATCTTGTCATCACTATCAATACCAAAAGCTTCATAGATTTCTTGAGTTTTGTCTAAGTTTTGGTTAACACCACTTAAAATTGCATCATAAGCATAAGTACCGAGTTTAAATTCATTAACAAACGATGTATGGGTGGACATGATACCAGCGTCACCATAACTAGAGGCGCTACCATCTTCACTTTCATCAAATGCAATGTCTTCAAAGGAATAGAGGTCACCATTGATTAATTTGTAGACGACATTCCAGAGTTGCTTTGCTTCAGATTCGGTAATCTTTGCACGTGAATAATCATCAGCGTCACCACTTAATTTCACGAGAATGTGTTGAATATGATATGGGAAGACGGAATTATATTCTTCTTGTCCACTTTGTGGAATTGCTTCCCAATCTTTGTTAACACCAAGATATTCTTTTTTAAGTGTTTGTAATTCTTTCTTTGAGTACCAATCAGTAATCGCTTCTTTTTCAAGCTCATACATGAAATGCTCTTTAAGTCCGTATAAGGATTTGACATTGAAGGAATTGAGAATCTTTTCTAATTCTTCATCATAATCACCATCGCTACCAGCGTTATCGCTAGCGATTTGGACTTGTGAACTAACTTTATCGTTAGCTGTCTTTTCAATGGAAGAATAGGCTTCTAAGTCAGCGTATTTTTCACTTAAACCTTTGTATTCATAGCGGATCAAAGATTCTAAAACAGCATTATAGAATAAAGTAGTTCCGGCTTCGTCGTTGCCATATTCGCTATAAAACTTATCAGTGTTGATTGTTAATGTTTCATAGGTACTGTTGTAACCAATGAAATCAGCAATTGAGAAGTTACTGTCAGTGATGTAGATATAGCTAGGACCTTCATCACCACAGGATGTTAAAGCGAGAGCACCGATGAAACTAGTAACTAAACCAAGTGAGAGTTTACTTTTCTTCATCTTGTTTTTCTCCTTTTCTAAAATACATAGCGTGTATATTTTACTCATATAAAAATACGCGTGCAATAATAATTTTAATTATTTCATACGTCTATGGGCTCGTATGCGAGGCAAAATTAATTATCATATCGTTTGAAATTAACTTACTCGTGGCATTAAAATATTACGGCGTTGAGGTAGAAATATGGCAACTTTAAAAATTAAAGATTTGCATGTTGAAGTCGAAGGCAAAGAGATTCTAAAAGGGGTCACCTGTAATATTTCTGAAGGTGAAACTGTTGCTTTACTTGGACCTAATGGACACGGCAAATCAACATTACTAAATGTTATTATGGGACATCCTCGTTATAAGATAACGAGCGGTTCACTATTTCTTGATGATTTAGATATCACAAATATGACTACAGACGAAAGAGCAAGAGCAGGTTTATTTTTAGCCTTACAAAATCCTTGTGAAGTTCCTGGAGTAATTAATAGTGATTTCCTTAGAGCCGCAGTTAACGCGACAAATGAAGAAAAGATTTCTACCTACAAATTTTATAAGATGCTTGATGGTGCCACTAAAGAATTAAAAATGCCTTTTGATTTAGCGACAAGAAGCTTGAATGAAGGTTTTTCGGGTGGTGAAAAGAAAAGAAATGAAATTTTACAACTTCTTTTACTTAATCCAAAAATAGCAATGCTTGATGAAATTGACTCTGGTTTAGATGTTGATGCGATTCAAGTAGTCGCTGATGTGATTAATAAAGAAGAAGACCAAGGAATGGGATTTTTGGTTATTTCCCATTACGCAAGATTATTTGACCTAATTAAACCTACAAGAGCGTTAGTTATGATTAATGGTCGTATCGTTTTAGATGGTGATCCGAGTCTTATTAAACGCATCGATCAAAACGGATATGAATTTATTAAGACTGAATTAGGTATATCTATTGAAAAAGAAAACGCTCAAATGAACGAAGTCTCTATTGGTACTTGCGCTGTTAAAGAAGTAATTAAAAATTAAGATGGAACTAGTGAGAATTAATAACAACTTAAACTATAAAGCTAACGGTGAAAATACTTCACTTAATTTTGTTATTGATTCTAACAAGGAAGTGAACTTATTTGTTGATGAATTTGAATCGCTTGATGAGCTTATTTTTGATGTTAGCGATTACTCAATTTTACATCTCTCACTCTTTGCTAAAAAGAGCATAAATTCTTTAAAAATAACAGCAAATATTGGTGAAAATTCCAAAATTATTGTACATTTTGCAGATTTTTCCGTCGAAAAACACCACTTAGACGCCGTTATAAATCTTAATAAAAATAACGCAAGCGCGGAATGGCATTTAGCCTCCCTTTCCACTAATAAAGACGATAAAGAAATTAACGTTTCTATTTATCATAATCATAGTCATACAAACGGCAAAATTGATAACTATGGAGTGTGCAAAGATAATAGCAAATTAATCTTTAGTGGTATCTCTCATATTATTAAAGGTTGCCATGAATCTAGTAGTCATCAAAACGCTAAGATTGTCGTTTTTGATAATGACTGCAAAGCGATTGCTAAACCTATACTAAAAATCGATGAAAATGATATTGAAGCTAGCCACGCTGCAGTAGTTGGAAAAGTGAGCGATGATCACATTTTCTATTTAACCTCCAGAGGCTTATCTAAAGAAGAAGCTAAAATGCTTATTACCTTGGGCTATTTAAAACCAATTTTAAAAGGTTTTGACGGAAATGTGGCCAATGATATCAATCAATTAATTGAAGGAAGATTATAAAATGTTGGACGTTAAGAAGATTCGTAAAGACTTTCCAATGTTAGATAATAAAACAATGCAAGGTAAACCCCTTGTCTATTTAGACAATGCTTCAACCACTTTTAAACCTCGTTCAGTTATTGAAGCGATGAATAAATATTATTTAGAAATGAATGCGAATAGCCATCGTGGTGATTACGATTTATGTTACAACATGGATATGGAAGTTTTAGCCACTAGAAAGGCTATTGCTAAATTTATAAATTCAGATGTCAACGAAGTTGTGTTTACAAGCGGAGATACAGAAGCGCTTAATTTAGTTGCTTATGGTTATGCTTTGAAATTTCTTCATAAAGGTGACAAGATTCTTCTTTCGATTGAAGAACATGCTTCTAATGTTTTACCTTGGTTCCGTATTTGTGAATTAACTGGAGCTGAAGTTATTTATGTATCTTTAGAAAAAGGAAGAATTACTCTTGAGGGAGTGAAAAGAGCTTTTAATAAAGATAAAAATATTAAAATTGTTTCTTTGGCTCATGTTGGTAATGTTTTAGGTTATGAGATACCGGCGAAAGAAATTGCGGATGTTTGCCATCAAAACAATGCGATATTAGTACTTGATGGAGCGCAATCTGTGCCGCATATGAAGACTAATTTTAAAGAACTAGATGCTGATTTCTTAACTTTCTCCGCTCATAAAATGTGCGGTCCTACTGGAATTGGCTGTTTAATTGGTAAATATGACTTACTTCAAAAGATGGATACATTCCATACTGGAGGAGGGATGAATGTTACTTTTAAAAGCAGTGGTGAAGTTATTCCTTTAGACGCTCCTAGTAAATTTGAAGCTGGTACATTAAATCTTTCTGGTATTATGGGCTTTAAAGCTGCTATTGAATATTTAGAGAATATTGGCCTTGATAATATCCATAAACATGACCAAGAACTATTTGATTACGCTATCTCTAAATTAGAAGGACATGACAATATCCTTATTTATAATAAAGATGCTCGTAATGGAATACTTTCATTTAATATTAAAGATGTATTTGCTCAAGACGAAGCGACTTTGCTTAACTCTAAAGGAATAGCGGTTCGTAGTGGGCAACATTGCGCGAAGATGATTGATGAAGTCATTGGAGAACCTGCGACTGTTAGAATGTCGACATATCTATATACATCAAAAGAAGATATTGATGTCTTTTGCGAAAACTTAATTAATGGAGGAGATATTTTAGATGCCTATTTCTTTAACTAATGAAATGATGCGTTCAATTATTATGGATCATTCATCTAATCCTTCTAATAAAAGAACTCCATCTAGTAATGATTATGAATCCATCCATATGCATTCTGATAACTGCATTGATGATTTAAATATTTATCTCAAGATTGAAAATAATCTAGTAGTAGATGCATGTTTTGATGGTATTGCATGTACTATTTCTTTATCAAGCACTGATATTATGTGCGACTTAATTAAGGGGAAAAGCAAAGAAAAAGCTTTATATATGATTGAACAATATAATCACATGATGCACGAAGAACCATTTGATGATGAGGTTCTTGATGAGGCAATTGTGTTTATAAATACAAGTAAACAAGCAGCGAGAATTAGATGCGCTACTATTGGATGGAACGCTGCTGAAAATATTTTAAAAGGTAAAAAATAATATGTCTGAAAAGATCAAATTCCAAGAAGATTACAAATTTGGTTTCAAAGATGAAGATGTTTCAATATTAAAAACCGAAAAAGGTTTAACCGAAGAAACGATTCGTCAGATTTCAAAATACAAAAATGAACCAGAATGGATGCTTGAATTCCGTCTTAAGGCTTTAAAAAGTTTCAAAGCGATGCCTTTACCAAAATATGGACCAGATTTATCTTTTTTAGATTTTGATTCTTATACTTATTTCACTAGACCTAGCGAAAAAGAGGTTAAAAATTGGGATGAAGTTCCTGAGACTATTAAAAACACCTTTACTAAACTTGGTATTCCTGAAGCCGAACAGAAATATTTAAGTGGAGTTTCTACTCAATATGAGAGCGAAGTTGTCTATCACAACATGCTTAAAGAGATCGAAGAAAAAGGTGTGATATTTTTATCCACTGATATGGCCTTGAAGTTATATCCTGATCTATTTAAAAAATATTTTTCTACTGTTATACCAGTTGCAGATAACAAATTCTCTGCTTTAAATGGAGCAGTGTGGTCTGGAGGCTCATTTATCTATGTTCCTAAAGGTGTTCATTTAGATAAACCACTTCAATCTTATTTTAGAATCAATAATGAGAAAAGTGGTCAATTTGAACGTACTTTAATTATTGTTGATGAGGGTGCTGATGTCCATTATGTTGAAGGTTGTACAGCGCCTACTTATTCAAAGGAATCTTTGCACGCAGCAGTAGTAGAAATCATTGTTTTAAAGGACGCAAAATGTCGATACTCTACTGTTCAAAATTGGAGCACAAATATTGTAAATTTAGTGACAAAACGGGCAGTTTGTTTTGAAAATGCACAAATGGAGTGGATTGATGGAAACGTTGGAAGTCAACTCAATATGAAGTATCCAGCGTGCATTTTAAAAGGACGCGGTGCTAAGGGGACTTGTATCTCCATAGCTGTTGCTGGTAAAGGCCAATATCAAGACGCTGGAGCACGAATGATTCATGAAGCTGATGATACCACAAGTACCATTATTTCAAAGTCGATTGTGAAAAATGGAGGTGTCGCTAATTATCGAGGAACTGTACGTCATAAAGAGAATGCAAAAAACTGTCGTAGTCACGTCGAATGTGACACTTTAATTCTTGATCACTTATCAAAAAGTGACACGATTCCAAATAACGAAGTAAGAAATAATACAAGTTATATAGAACACGAAGCAACTGTTTCAAAAATTAATGAAGATCAACTCTTTTACTTGATGAGTAGAGGAATATCTGAAAAAGACGCTACTCAGATGATTATTATGGGCTTTATTGAACCATTTTCTAGGGAATTACCTATGGAATATGCGGTTGAATTGAACCAATTGATCAAGATGGATATGGAAGGTAGTGTAGGATAATATGGATTACCAAATTATCGTCGTTGGTGGTGGACATGCTGGCTTAGAAGCTGCTTTTAGTGCGGCTCATTTAGGCATGAAAACCCTTCTTATATCTTTAAATTTAAAGATGATGGGCAATATGCCATGTAATCCTTCAATCGGAGGAAGTGCTAAAGGCATTGTTGTTCGTGAAATAGATGCATTAGGTGGAATGATGGGTATTGCCGCTGATCATCACTATTTACAAATGAAGATGCTCAATACCGGAAAAGGTCCTGGTGTTCAATGTTTAAGAGCGCAACAAGATAAATTAGAATATCCTTCTTATTTACAAGAATTAGCAAAGAATACCGCTAATCTTTCTTTGAAAGAGGGTGAAGTTATTGAATTACTTCATGATGATAAAAAAGTCACTGGCGTTGTTTTAAAAGGTGGCGAAAGAATTACTAGTGATGCGGTTATTTTATCGACTGGTACTTATATGGATAGTTATATTTTCTGCGGGCACAACAAAACAAGCGCTGGTCCTGATGGAGAAAAACCATCAATTGGTTTATCAGAATGTTTAAGAAAGATGGGTGTAGAGACTTATAGACTTAAAACTGGTACTCCACCCCGTATTAAAAAAGATTCTATTGATTTTTCAAAAGCAAAAATTGAACCTGGCACTCCTGGTAAATTAGCTTTTTCCTATATGACTAAGGAATTTATTCCTTTTGAAGAGCAAGAACTTTGCCATTTAATTTACACTAATAAGACTACCCATGATATTATTCGTGAACATTTAGACGAAACAGCTTTATATTCTGGGAATATTGTTGGTGTTGGTCCTCGTTATTGTCCTTCTATTGAAAGCAAAATTATGACTTTCAAAGATAAGGAAAGGCATCAATTGTTCTTAGAACCTGAAAGTAGATATACTGACTCTATCTATTTACAAGGTTTCTCAACCTCTATGAGCGAAGAAGTTCAAGAATTAATGGTGAGATCTCTTCCAGGCTTTGAAAAAGCTGTATTCCTTAAATATGCTTATGCGATTGAATATGATGCGATTAGGACTGAAGAATATGGACTTTCTTTAGAAATAAAGAAGTGGCCTGGTTTATTTATCGCGGGTCAAATTTGTGGAACTTCTGGATATGAAGAAGCTGCTGCTTTAGGTTTAATAGCAGGTATAAATGCTTCTAATAAATTAAAAGGTAAGGATCCATTAGTTTTGCGTCGTGACCAATCTTATATTGGAGTCATGATTGATGATTTAGTGACTAAAGGCACTGAAGAACCTTATCGTTTATTATCCTCAAGAGCGGAGTTCCGTTTACTTCTAAGACACGATAACGCTGACTTAAGATTAACAGATATTGGTTATGATATCGGTCTTATATCTCAAGAACGTTATGACTATTTTATTAATAAGAAAAAGAACATTGACGAAGTAACGAAAATCTTAGAATCTACATATCTAGGTAAACGTCCTGAAATTGAAAAATACGTGGTTTCTTTAGGGTTTAATGAGTTAAAAGGTGGTATTTTAGCTTCTGAGCTACTTAAACGTCCACTTGTTAAATTTAATGAAATTAGAAAATTTATTCCTGAGCTCGACAAATATGAATTAGATGATCAAACAATTGAAGAAATTGAAATCATTGAAAAATATGAAGGCTATATCATTAAGCAAAAACGTGATGCACAAAATGCGATTAAACTTGAAGAACTCAAAATTCCTAACGATATTGATTATTTAAATATGAATGGGGTAAGACTTGAAGCTCGTGATAAATTGAACAAGATTAGACCACTTACTGTTGGACAAGCTTCTCGAATAAGTGGAGTTAATCCAAGTGATATCTCTATGTTAATATTGAATATAAAGAAGACACTAAATAATGACTAAAGAAAAGTTAGAACAAGAACTTATTCAACTTGGTTTAAATAATTTAGATTCTTTAGAATCTCTTTTAAACGATACATTACTAACTAATGAAAAATTCAATTTAACCGCGATTACAGACAAAGAGAGATTTAGAGAATTAATGATTTTAGATTCTTTGTATCCTCTTAAACTTATCGGTTTTGATAATAAGAAAATTATTGATATTGGTACTGGCGCTGGCTATCCTGGCTTACCTTTAGCGTTATCTAGTAAAGGACAATTCACCCTTTTAGATTCAACAAAAAAGAAAATTGATCATATTAACAAATATGTAAAATCTAATAATATCAAAAATGTCGAAGGTGTAGTTGGTCGCGCTGAAGAATACGCTGTAAAACATATTGAAGAATTTGATATTGCTATTTCTCGAGCGGTTGCTCCATTAAATGTTTTGCTGGAAATTGTTTTACCTTTGGTAAAAGTTGGTGGTTATTTTATTGCGATGAAAGGTTTAAAAGCATTAGATGAAATCAAATTAGCAAACCGTGCTTTTAAAGAACTTGGTTGTATGGTTACGAATATTGATGAATTTCTTTTACCAGAAAGTCGAGAAAGAAGATACAACATTCTCATTAAGAAAATTAAACCAACAAATAAGAAGTATCCAAGGCTTTATAGCGAGATAGTTCATAAACCTCTTTAAAGAATGAAGATAAATATATAAAATATAAATACTTCAGGGCAGCGAATTAACGCGACCGGCGGTATACCCCGCGAGCAATATGCATGAACTTGTGAAATTCAAGTGGCGACAGTAAAGTCTGGATGGTAGAAGTATAGTAATTATTTACTATTTTGTAGCCCCTGAAGTAGAGGGCTATTTTTTATGAAAGATTATAACACTTTTCGCATCATTGTGACGTTTCTAGCAATTATCTTACTTTTAGTAAGTTTTGCTTGTAAGGGTTTTAAACGAGTTAATGTCAAATTCATGACAAGAACTGCGATTTTTGCTGCGATTTCTACAATTTTATATACGGTTCCTTTCCTTAAATTCAAGTTACCATTTTTCCCATCTTTTTTAGAAATCCATTTAGACGAAGTTCCTCTTTTAATCGCCGGCTTTGCTTATGGCCCAATGAGTGGGATTTTTGCCTTGTTAATAAAAACAATCATCAAATTACCAATGACTACTACGATGGGTGTAGGTGAACTTGCTGATTTTGTTTATAGTTTATTCTATATTGTTCCTGCTGCTTTGATTTATCAAAGAAATCGTAACTTTAAAGGAGCATTAATCGGATTAACAGTTGGCACAGTTTCTCAAATCTTTGCCGCTTCATTTATCACTACTTTTGCGATATTAGATTTCTATATGGTGGTAATGAATCTTCCTAAGAGCGCAATTCTTGGAATGGTTAATAAAGCTGGTATTCAAATTGATAACTTGTCGTGGCCGTTCTTCTATTATGTCGGATTACCGTTTAACGCTTTAAAAGATGCGATGGTTATTGTATTAACGCTTCTATTATATAAACGCATCCATATTCTCGTAGAGAAATTGCCATAAAAGAGCACAAAAAAACCAGATATCAGATACCTGGCTTTTTTATATCATTACTCTTCAACAGAGATTGCACCAACTGGGCAGACACTAACGGCTTCTTCTTCGCCTTGACCGCTGACAGCTTCTGCTAAACCGGAATCTCCGATTGCAAAATCATCAGGGTATGTTCCTGCACAACATCCGCAACCAATGCATAAGCTTTGATCGACTTTAACTCTCTTTTTAGCCATTGATATTTACCTCCGAGGTCTATCGTAATTATATAACACTATCTTCTTTTTGCTAAACATAAATTAATAAATTATTATTGTTAATATGAATATTGCACTTATCGTCTTTGCGGGAACTGGCAGTAGAATGAACCTTTCTATACCTAAACAATTCGTTAAAATAAACGGTAAAGAACTTGTTTGTTATACGATTGAAAAATTTATAAATCATCCATTAATTGATGAGATTGTTTTGGTGACACATAAAGACTATCTTACTTATGTAAAAGAGCTTGTAAAGAAATATAATTATCATAAAGTTAAACATATCGTTAGTGGCGGTCCTACCCGTCAAGAATCGGTGAGATTAGGGTTAAATTCATATCGCTATAAAGATGACGATAAAGTACTTATTCATGATGGTGATCGTCCACTCGTAAGTGAAACAATTATTAGCAATAACCTTAAAGAACTCGACTCTTTTGACGTTGTCTGTACCTCAATTAAACATAAAGACGCGCTTAAAGAAGTATCAAATTTAGGACGTACAAAAGTCATCGAAGGAGAGGATAATGACATTCAAACTCCTCAATCGTTTAGATATGGAATTATTAGCAAGTATCACGAGCTTAAAAAAGAGGAATTCTTCTCTGATGATATCGGTTTAGTGGAAGCTGATTACAAAGTAAAATATGTATTGGGTAGCCCATATAATTTCAAAGTTACTCTTGATGATGATTTAAAAGTTTTACAATCTATGATTAAATAACTCTATGAAAAAATTGATCTTAAGCATTAAAAAACATCCTACTAGTTATATTGTTTCCTTCATTATCGCTTTAGTGCTTGGACTCATTCCTTTATTAACCGTTTATTTTGTACAAGGAAGAACAATTTACGCTGCATTTAATGGAGTAGGGTATTCTCTTCTTGGCGTTTTCTTTTTAGCGATTTTGATGTGGCTTGCTAATGCGGGAACTTATGATATCTTAGTTTATGGCTTTTCGCAGATGTTCACATCGATGTTTTCTCATAATCCAAACAAATATCATGACTATGTATCCTATAAGGATGATAAAAATTCAAAAAGAGAGATTGGGCCTAGATATTATGTCTCTTTCTTAGCAGCTTCTATTCTTTACGCAATTCTTACTTTGATACTCTATATTTGCTACAAAATGTAGTTTATTTCCGTTAGAAAGATAGAAATGAGAGACGACAAATTTCTCATTTTTTCTTTGCAATGCGCGAGTGAATTAATATATATTATTATGCAAATACACAATTATGTGCATTACGCACAAGTAAAGGAGGTAAAAAGTATGATGAAAGTCACAATGTTAGCAGCTCTCATTGGCGGTCTATCAATGGGAAGTGCTGTTGCTTATGACGCAGCTCAACAAAAAGACGCTCTTGCCCCTAGAGATACAAGAATCATTGTTGAAGTTGATCGCAGCCTAGATGGTTTAACAAAAGAAGGCATTAACAATACTCAAGACATCGTTCTTAACCGTATTCGTAATCATGTCACAAGAAACATCAAAGTTATCAGTCAATATTCGTATTTAAACAATGCATTTGCAATCTCAGTCAATAGTGAATATGTTGAACAAATTAAATCTTTACCAGGCGTAAAAAGTGTGACCGTTGACACTGTTCACTTTAAAACTTATAGCGTTCCTCAAGAAGTCGATTATGCTTCTGGCTCTATGAGTAGATCAAAAGATGGTGACATCTATGGTGGAAGTGAAAACGTGTCTGCTAAAACTATGAATATGCCAGACCCAGACGATACGAATGATGGAGAAGGTACAGTTGTCGCAATTCTTGATAACGAATTCTATCTCCGTGGCGCGTATGTTGAAGACGATATCTTCCACGATCCATGGAATCACGTTACCTTCACCGACCTAGATGAAGGCACTGTCCTTAAATTCCCTACTCGTCCTAATATTTCGAGCACCTTCGCCGCGACCGGTAGTAGAGTGAAGAATCAAATTCTCCCTATCAGCGGTAACAAAGGAAAAGAAGGTTCGTTATATTATAATAGCAAGGTCCCATTCTATTTCGATTATGGAGGAGACCAAAAACCAGATAATGACAAATTCTTTGAAGACTTCGATGTCTCCAGTAAAGTCTCTTATCATGGTAGTCACGTTGCTTCTATTACAGCAGGCAACGATCCTGATTATAAAGGTATCGCTCCAAAAGCTCAATTAGTGTTAATGAAGGTTTTCACTAACTTAGCCGCTGATGAAATCGAAAAGAAACTCGGACTTGGTGATTCTACAGGTGCTTATGATATTCCTATCTTAAATGCCTTAGAAGACTGTATTGCCCTAGGAGTTGATGGAATTAACATGTCCTTAGGTAGCGATCTAAACGACTTTGATTTAGATTCAATCACCTTAAAGACACTTCAAAAATTAGCTGATTCCGGCATCTTGACCTCAATTTCTGCAGGTAACGCTGGTAAGGCATCCTATAGCTTTGCAGGGGCCTATGGTAACTGGACAACCGATATGGTGGAAACTGGTATCTTAGGAAGTTATGCAAATAACCATAACACAACATCAGTTGCTTCTGCTCACGCTTTAAAGAGCTATTACAAAACCGCATTCAAATTTGGTGAAAAATTAATTGCCTATGAAGATCAAATCTTAACTGAAGGATTCTTCGGAGACAGTTACACCAAAGAATATAAACTCGAAGATTTAATCACAGATGAAAGACCAACTGTTGATTATATCTATCTTGATGGATTTGGAGAAAGTGGAGACTATACCGAATCTGTTGATGGTAAAGTAGTCATCGTTAACCGTGGTTCCACAAGCTTTTCAGATAAATTATCTCAAGCCGCTAACCATGGCGCTGCTGGCTTAGTCATTATTAATAATGACCCAACAAGCACAGACTTCAATTTCCACATTTCCTTAGGTGATATCACCGATCCAGGAATGCCAATCGTCTTATGTTTGTTTAACGATAAGCAATTTTTCAAAGCTAATCCAAAAGGAACATTAGACAAGAATTCGTTCTTAGGCGATGATCACGTCCAAGATAACGAAAGAAAAGGTACATTATCAACCTTCTCTAGTGATGGTGCGACATTCGATTTAGACCTCAAACCAGAAATCACCGCTCCAGGTGATAGCATTAGAGGTGCTGTCCCACCACAAACTAAAGATGATGCGATTGACCGCCCATTAAGTACTTATGAATTCCTCTCTGGAACTTCGATGAGTGCTCCTAATTACGCCGGCGTTCAATCCTTAATGCTTTCAAAAGTCGGTAAGGGCTACTACAGTAATCCAAAAACAGTAACAACAAGCGAATATAATTCTTTCAAATCCACAATTGATTTAAGGATCGCTTCTACTGCTAACCCATTACACGATTATGATTATGATCCAGAATATTTTGAAGATAACGCCCCAAATACTCTTGATCCACTTGATCCAGATAACGATCCATATAAGATTAAGAACATTTCCTCACCACGTATTCAAGGTGCAGGTATGGTCGATATCGATGGCGCATATCACACCAAGGTCTATTTAAATGGTACTGATTACGCTACTGGATCTGCTAAATCAATTAACAAGACCAAAATAAACTTAAGAAATAGCAGTCTCATTAATAAAGGTATCGTCGATTTACAATTCGACATCAATAACGAAGACAGTGTTGGACATACCTATCACGTTACATACTCAATCATGAGACCTGCGGTTAAATATAGTAACGAATTTATCTCTTCTGAATATAACAAATTAGGTGAATTTGCCGAAGGTAAACCAGAAGGCTTAGCAGGTTTCAAACACTGGAAAGCCAAATACATTCCTGATAGTTCTGAACAAGGTTACCACATCGAATATGAACTCGTTACTGAAAGTGGTTCTGTAAAAGACAAAGATGTCTATAAGATTACAAGAGACGTCGAATACTATGCGACCAAAGAAGATTGCATCAATAAGAAATTATCACTTTTCAAGGCTGGTAACTATTACTTCAATTCTTCTACTACTTATGAAGGTCAAAACTGGGTTCCAGTTCCAAAATATCCATATCAATCGACAATTGATACAGTGATTGAAGAAGTGGACGCTGGTGAAATTGTTGCTCATCCAGGAAAAACTCGTATTGACCTCGATGATCATACGATTAATAGTAGCGCCTTATCAAAACTCAATTCTTACTTCGAATTTGGTACTTATTTAGAAGGTTTTGTTACCTTAACTGAAACCTCACTCGAAGTTGAAGATAAAATTGACTTAAATATCCCATGGATGGGATTCTACGCCGGAGAAGGTTCCTCTTATGATGACGCTCCTGCTGTGGAACCATTCGACTTTGAAAAAGAAGATGGAAAAGTGTATCCATCCGACTTAGTCAATGATATCTCCATTTCCTTAATGGGTAAGAGTGAAGCTGACTTCCATTCCACAATGGTCAGTACTTATGTTGAAGAAGGAAAAGACTTCGACTTCGATTCTGTCCTTGACAATGATAAGAGTCTTAATGGAATGGCAAAATCTGATCCAACTGTTCACGCGATGGGTGAATACACCGATGCATATGGAAATACCAAATTAAGCGCTGATTACTTATACGCTGGTAATCCACATTCAAGTAACACAATCGTCTTACAACAATATGTGATGCGTTCAGTGATGGATAACTATTTCACCATCACTAATAAAGCGACTGGTGAAGTCTATGTTAGAAGCGTCTTACTTGATTCTATCCATGATAGATATTATGGTTCTGCTTCACAGATGGGCAAATATCCACTCTTCAAATCTCACGTTGATCAATCATATATGTCTGCTGGTGTTATGGCTCATAGAGCTTACGCCATCATCTCCTTATATGATCCAATCACTGGAGAAGCCTTCCCAAGTGGTGATTATGATATGACATTCAATTACCAATTAGCAGGAACTGAAAATTGGCAATCTAAATCATATACACTTCATATTGATAGTGATTCCCCAACCGTGGAAAGCTTACAATTCTATAACAACGTCGTTCAATTCAAGATTAATGATGATAACTTAACCAATGTCGCTATTGGTGGTAAAACTCAAACCTTTACTTCTAATGGCCTAGGTGAATCATATGTTCAAATTGACGCCACAGAATTAAGAACAATGGTCAACGATAACTTCAATGACGAATTCCATTCTGGACGTTTATATATCAACTTAACTGATAGAGCAAATGGCAAGAATAGTTCCATCATCAGATTTAAGAAGGTAAGTGGAAATAACAAGAATAACGCAGTCTATGATTTTAAGACATTCACCATGGTTGAACATTATGGTCTTGTCTATTCTGATGACTTCAGTTATGAAGATGGAGAATTAAATCTTTATAACGTTGATAGAAGTAGCGGAGATCTTACTCCAATTTACTTCGAAGACGAAGTTAAAGTATTTGTTAATAACGAACCAACTGTTGTTATTCAAATTGTTCCAACTGTTGAAACAACTAGTAGTGGTTGTGGTGGATCTATTGCAACTACAAGTGTTGTTCTTACAGTCTTATCAAGCACCGCAATAATTCTCCTTATTGCGATTAGCATCAAAAACAAAAAGAAAAAAATCGGAGGTAATAAATAATGAAAAAGCTCGGTTTAAAAACATTAGCACTTATTGGTAGCTCTTTAGTGCTCGTTACCACAGCATGTGGTTCTAGTAGCAGTGGTGGTGAAACTCCTGTTGCTCCAGTTAGCTTCTCCTTCTTTATTAAACTAAAGAAGAAAGGCATCGGTGTGACCAACTTATTCGTTGGTGACAAGGATGTTCTTGTTCCAGTTGCTAACATGAGTGACGCTGGACGTATTTACACTTTTGAATCTTCTAATCCTGACGCTGTATATATTAGCGAAGATGGCGACATCGACGTTAAAAAAGTTCCTGAAGATGGAAAGAAAGTAACCTTAGTCGTTACTGAAGAAATTAGTGGTGCATTCGCTTCTAGAGAATTTGTCATCAACCCAAAAGCAGAAGACGCTAGCGGTGGTAAAGACTATTCCACAAACAATGCTGAAAAAACAGAAATCATCGGTAAACTTGAAGAATACGCGATGAAAAACTTCTTAACAGGTATCCCAATTTTCGAAAATGGTGGTTGGGTGAGATATCATGACCGTGTTGAATTAGGTTCAAAAACCTATATTCCTGGTTATGGATTTGGATTACTTAGAGAAGGTCGTTTAAAATACGACAACACTAAAGTTCCAGAAAGATATCAATCATATCTTTGTAATGCGATGAGTGAAAACCCAAATACTGTTAACGCTTGGGAAGCTCAAGGTAGCCAAGTTAGTGATTTAAATAGCTACATTACTTCTTCTTATTGGGGAACTAAACTCAACGCTACAAAAACTGATTATGAATGGCATCCAATTCTTGCTTTAAATGAAGAACCAATCACTTTAGAGAAAGAAAATCCATTAAAAGCTTATAAGACTTGGCGTGTTTATCTTCGTACTGGTGTAGATAGAAATGGTAGCCTTATTCCTGCTAGTGAAGGTGGTATTTATTACCGTACATCTTCCGCTAACGGATTTAACAATAGAGCAGTTCAAGCTGAAGACTATTTGTTCACCTTTAAATTAATGTTACAAGGTAGAACCAAACTTCTCCGTGGTACTGAACTTGCTACTGACACCTCTTATGGTTTTAGAGGCGCTAACCAATTTAATAACCAAAGTGCGAACTGGGATCCAGCCACTATTGACTATCAATTTGATAAATGGAGCAGCGAAGGCAAATTAGGTGTCAAACTCGCCTGGGAAGATGAAGATAGAGTCGATCCAGATAGTGGTTTAAATCTCAAAAACAAACCATATCTTGAATTTAACTTTATTAACGCGATTGATGCATTTACTGCTAAATATGTTTTATCTTCTAATTTATATTCACCACTTCCACAAGAATTCTTATCCTCAATTGTTTCCGATGACTGGACCCTTGCTGGTAAGAAATATGGAACTGCATATAATAAGAAAATCCAAGACCGTGTCTTAGCGGTTGGTCCATATTATCTCGATCACTGGGATGATGAAATTGTCTTTGCTAGAAACGATGGTTGGTTTGAAAATAATTCAACTACCTATCGTATTCCTGGTGTCTACATTTCTAAAGTTGACCAAGATGCTGACGCACAATTTAATACATTCGTTACTGGCATTCTTGATTCAACTAATATTCCAAAATCCCAAATCAATTACGCTGGTACTGGTAATGACTATCAAACAGTTGGTGATTCAACATTTAAACTAAATGTTAACTCTTGTAGTGAAGTTAGATGGCAAGAGCTCTTTGGTCCTACTGGCTCTGTTAAACCTGGACAATCTCCACGTAATAACAAACTCTGGATGAGTAACAAAGCTTTCTTAAACGGCTTATTCTGGTCCATTGACCGTAGTACCTACGCCAAAAATAGAGGTGTTCAACCATCTGTTAACTATTTTGCAAACACTTATTTAAGTGATCCTCAAACCAAAGATCCAACTGCAATTAAAGTTTATAACTACACCGATGCACATAAACGTGCCCTTGAATCATTTGGTATCTCTTCTACTGATAAGACTTATGGCTTTAACACTGGTTTGGCTAAAGCTTATTTCCGTGCTGCAGCCTCTGAAATGATTGCTGCTGGTATCGCTCAAGGTACAGCAACTAATCCTACAGTCTTAGATATCGATGTGTGGTGGATGCAAGTCTCTGACATTACCGAATATGGTAAAGATATTGCTTATTATTTCGAATCAACATTTAACGCTGCCTGTTTAGCAATGGGCTTCAAATTAGAAGTTAATAACCAAGCCGTTGCTTCGTGGGAGCAAGTTTATGATCAACATCTTCAAGTTGGTGACTTCGACCTTGGTTTTGGTGCTATTAGTGGTAACACCTTAAATCCTCTTAACTTCTTAGAAGTTCTTAAGAGTGATAACTCCTCAGGATTTACTCTTAACTGGGGTGCTGACACTGGCAAAGTTGACGCCAAAGATCCAATTCTATACGATGGTCAAACCTGGTCATTTGATGCCTTATGGGCTGCTGGTGATCACGGCACAATCGTTCAAGATGGTACAGAAACAAAACCAGTTGAAAGTTCTTATCTTGCTTTACCAACCAAAGATGAAGAAGGCTTACTCCCATGTGATAAAGCTAGACTTGCTGGTGGCGGTTATGTCCGTATCGTTACTAACTTTGCTGCAGTTAAAGATTTAGATGTCGATGTTACTAAGATCGTTTTAAGTGCTGCCGGTAGCGATGGCCTTGAAATCACTGGTGATGATATTAAGAAAGTCTTTGAAGAAGGCAAGCTTAAAGAAGTCTACTTCTATGTCTCTTCTGAACAAGCCGAAGCAATTGATGCCGCTATTGCTGGTACTCAATCTATTGTTTCTCAACTAACTAGTTTAGAAAATCAATACATCGCTGGAAAGATTACTAAAGAATATTATGAAGAAGAAAAAGATAGATTAGAGCACTTATTCTCTGTTGCTGGTTACGCTGATAACAACAATTATGGCTACTGGTCACTTGAAGTTTACTTCAACTTCTCAATCGCTGGCGGTTCACCAATTGAAAACTTCTTCACTCCTGATAGAAGTGAAAGTAGTGTTTCTACTAGATCAGGTTTAAGAATGAGCTTTTTAAACAAATAATAGAAAGGAGAAATTGATATGAAAAAATTATCTCTTTCATTATTAGGTTTGGCTGGAGTTCTTTCTGCAACTGGTTGTGGTGGAACAAAAGAAACAATCGTCAATAAACAAATTTCTGTCTTAGATTATTCTATGACTCAAGTTTCTCATTTTGATAACTCTGCTAAATCTATTAGAGCAGACAAATCTCATATCGTCTTATTAGTCGGGGACAGCGAAAGTTTCAATGTCGTTGTCTCTCCTCTAGTGGCGTATTCTGGGGAACTTGAATATAACATGCTTGATGACTCTGTCGCTAGCTTCATTGATGATGGTAGCGTCTATGGAATTAGAGCAGGCGAAACTTATTTAAGGATTAGTGCGAAAAACGATCCAACAGTATACACTGACATCAAAATCACTGTTCAAGATGCGATTACTGATGGTTGGAAGACTGCTTTAGCGGAAGTTACTGCCTTAACTAAGAAACTCAAGAAATATCAAGATGATAACGAAATAGCGAGAAAAGAAATCATCCAAGAAACAGTTAATGGTTATTACATCACCCTTAAAAATGGCGAACCATATCGTTATACAAAAATGACTAATAGATATGTGGCTTCTCCAAAAGATGCTTTCTTCTCATTATCTCAATCTTTTGAAACAAAACATTTAGGTGATGACTACTCTAATTTTGAAAATGTCACATACACCTTCTTTGTGAACAAAGATTATTCTAATGCGATTTACAAATCTAATGATATTGTGAAACATCGTTTCCAAAGATTAGACACAACTTCTTATGTTGGCACTTATACAAGATATGAAGTTCTATTAAAGATTTTAGGTGCTTTCTTCACTAAAGGAAGCAAGATCATGACTGACGTCGTTGACGCTGATCTTAATCTAACTTATCTTGATGGCGGAGAAGAATTTGCCGATTATAAAGCTCAGGGTGCTTTTGCTAAAAAATTCTCTGGCTCATTCTACGACGATGAAAAAACTATGGTTAATTCCTTAACCTATAATACTTATCGTAGTGGAAGCTTTGGCACTGTTGGTCCGGCGGATGAAAGTTCCTTCGAAGTACCAGCAGGAACTCCTATCACCGGATATGAGAAAATGTCTCATACTTGGATTGATGGATATTACGTTAGGGAAAACCTTGATATCGAATACGATTTCAAAGATGGTGACGATACTTATGCGTATAAGGTCTTACTTGAAGAAACTTATGATTACTCTTTAAGTGAGGTTACTTATCCAAATAAGAGTGAATATCTTGAAGTCTATTCAATTGGCGATTTATAATCTATAAATCTTAAAAAAACTACAAAATTGACATCTCGTTATGAGATGTCTTTTTTATACTACATTTCTATATATTATCAGATATTATAAATTTGAATTTATAAAGTGTTGTTGATAACTTTTTCCTACTAATATATAATAGACAAACAATTTGTTTATAAAACAAAAATGGGAAAGGAAGGGAAAATAAATGCTTAAGTATTCAATTAAAAGAGTTATCTTGGCCTTGATTACCGCATTCATTATTTTATCTATCACCTTCTTACTTGTGAGGTCTTTACCAATATCTGCTGCCGCTGCCGGAAGTAAAGAGAACGTTATTCGTGCTTTCTTCATTCAACAGCAAGAATTTGGATATGTGGTCTTTTATGATACCCCACAAGATGGGCTAGGGGAGCTTATTGCTGAGTTCCATGGCTATACTGAAAGTGGTAGTGAATATGTTTACGCTAGACCGATTCTTGAACAATATTTTTCTTGGTTAAAAAACATTTTCACCAAATTCGATTGGGGCATTAGTATCGCTATCGAACCAGAGAGCAGCGCTCTTGATATTATTGCTCGTAAGTTACCAACTTCTATGTATATCAACATCATCTCTGTTGTTGTATCAGTGCCACTTGGTATTGCTTTAGGTATCTTAGCGGGTTTAAAGAAAAACACCTGGGTTGACCATCTTATTTCAACTCTTGTCATGATCTTTATCTCTATTCCTTCATTCGTTGTCATCTCTTTCCTAATGTATATTTTCTGTTTTAAATACAATTTGTTACCGCCTAAATGGCCATCTCCTGCAGACACGATGTCCAACAAAGTATTAGGCTTTATTATTCCAGTGATGTCTTTATCATTTGGTAGTATCTGTGGTTATACTCGTTTCGTTAGAGCGGAGTTATGTGAAGTTATGTCTTCTGAATATCTCCTTTTAGCCCGCACTAAAGGTTTAACCAAAAACCAAGCGATTACTAGACACGCTTTAAAAAATGCATTTGTTCCAATCTTACCAAGTATTCTTGCTGAATTTATTGGTATCTTTGGTGGCTCTATGATTCTTGAAAAGTTATATTCGATTCCAGGCATTGGAAACTTATATATTCAGGCAATCAGCACAAAAGACTATAACGTTTTAATGGTCGATATGGCGATTTTCGTAACTGTTGGCTTACTCGCTGGTATCGTCCTTGACTTGTCATATGGATTTATTGATCCTCGTATCAGAATGGGAGAAAAACGCTAATGAAAGATAATGATTTTGATTTAGTAAATCTTCCTGAAGAAGCTCGCGACCCTGAAATCAAACCTGAAGACTTTACTCTTCAAGTTGCCGATGAATCGGTTCACGAACAAAAATTCCAAACTAAGCCAACAACATTCTTCAGAGATTCCCTTAAGAGATTTAAAAAGAACAAGAGCTCAGTCGTTGCTGCTTATATTTTAGGTGCTTTGATTCTTCTTGCGATTTTTGTCCCAATCTTTGATCCATATCCAGTCAGTGGTTCTTTGGCTCCTGAATATAAAAACTTAGAACCAAAATTATTTAATGGTGGTGGATTCTGGGATGGCACCAAATGGGTGAAGGATATTCCGGTTGATACTTCTGTTAGCTCTAATCCATCTGATTGGATTCCTGATCCTGATAACTTTGTGACCATGGGTATTCAAAGAGACACCATGGAATTCACTGGTGAAATATTCACAAATAACGCCTCTAAATATGGTAAGGGTGGATATTTCCAAATTGGATATTATGGCGGAATGAACGCTGAAGAAGCGCTTATTACTTCCTATTCTCCACGTGATTTAGGTTATACAACATTTACTTTGAATCTTGATGTTGACCAAATCTATGTTAAGAACTTTGAAACAGCAGACGCTGCTATGGTATATGCTTATACTGGTGGTCAATATAGTTTCCCTACTAATTACCTCATTGGTGATATCATTCTTGAAATGGTGGTTCACGAAGAAGGCAAGGAAGAAATGACTGTTGTTCCTTTAACTGATTCACAACCAGTCCATGAAGTTAATGAATTTAACCGAATCGATGTTAACCAAAAGATTTTTGATGCAGGAATCACTCAAAGAGAATTTGATGATTTCTATTTCCGTTTACATGTTCTTCCTCCAGCAGATAAGAAAGAAGAATATAAGAACAAGAATGTTTGTTCTTTAGTCAAAAACTTAGTGTTTGAAACTAATTCTGAAGACAAAAAACAAAAAGCGTATTTCGGTATAAAAACTGATTACGAGATTTCTGAAGACGAAGATCCAATTGAAATTACTGGTATTAGTTTTGATAACGCGATGGAGATGTGTTCAAGAAAAACCTTAACTGATGCGGTTATGGTCAAATTCCTTAACATTGGTTATTGGAAAGTGGAAAGCGATAAATATTTCCGTGAAATGTATCTTGGTAAATGTGTGTACGCTTCCTTTAGATATGACACATATTACGCGGTATTTGGACCAAAAGAGACCATTGTTGACCAAGACATGATGAATGACTGGGCTAAGCTAGGTTATCTTAAACACGGTATTCGTATTGATAAATTTGATACTTCTACTTATGACCATTCTTATTACAACAAATTTGTACAAGCATATGGGGCTCCAATTATTATCCTAGATAGCGAGAACTGCCCAATTGCTAGTGAATCACTTTGGGAATTCAATATCGATGAAGATTTTGACACGATCGGTGGTGCCACTGGTGAATATGTCTGGTCAATTAAAATCAAAGTTTATAACTATAGCTTACTTGGACATAAGTCTATGCCTAAATACCTCTTTGGTACTGATAAACAAGGTTATGACATGTTCAAATATGTCTTTGAAGGTTTAAGAAACTCCTTATTACTCGGTGTTCTTACCTTTGCAGTATGTTTCGTCTTTGGTTTAATCTGGGGTGCGATTTGTGGTTATTTCGGTGGCACGACCGACTTGATTATGGAACGTATTACCGATATTTTATCGGGTTTACCTTGGATTGTTCTCATGACTCTTATTATTTTAAAGGCTGGTCAAACCTTCTGGACATTCGCTCTTGCTTTGTGTCTTACTGGTTGGATTGGTACTGCGGCGACAACAAGAACTCAATTCTATCGTTTTAGAGGCCGTGAATACGTTTTAGCCTCTCGTACGTTAGGAGCAAGTGACGCTCGACTTATTGCTAAACACATCTTACCTAATGCTTTAGGTACGATTATTACAGGAGCGGTTTTAATGATTCCAAGTGTTATCTTCTCTGAAGCCACAATTTCCTACTTAGGATTAGGCTTTAAAGGACTTAGCTCGTTAGGTGTTATTCTCTCTGATAACCAAGCTGAATTATTTAACCATCCATATCAACTGATATTCCCATCAGTGGTTATTGCCTTAATCATGATTTCATTTAACCTCTTTGGTAATGGCTTACGTGATGCGATTAACCCAAGTTTGAAAGGAGAAGAGGAATGATGACCTATAAAAAGATTGTACTTTCTGTTAAAGATTTGAAAGTTAACTTCTCCACAGACCATGGCTATGTACAGGCTGTTAGAGGCGTCTCCTTTAACTTATATCAAGGAGAAACCTTATGTATCGTTGGTGAATCTGGTAGTGGTAAATCTGTAACTAGTAAAACCATCATGGGTATTTTGAGCTCCAATGGTAGAATCATGAATGGCTCTATCATGTATGAGGGTGAAGATTTAACCAAGATTAGTGAAGCGGAATTCCATCGAATCCGTGGTCATAAGATTGGCATGATTTTCCAAGATCCTCTTAGCTCACTTAACCCAATTGTCCGTATTGGTAAGCAAATTACGGAAGCGATGCTTATTAACTCAAATAGACTAAAGAAAGTCTATAACGATAAGATTGCTACAGAAATGACCGCTTATAGAAATAAGGTCACTGAATACCACCTTCTTTTAGAAGAATCTAAAGAAAAAATTAAATTCTTAAAAGGTGAACGTAAAAAAGAATTAGAGAAGGCTAAAAATGATCCTTCAATGATTAAAAGTGGTAAACTCTATACTTTACGTCTTGATCGTAATGGTCATATTTTAGAAGCAAAAGATGCTTATAAGATTGAAATAAAACCATATCGTGAAGAACTCAAATCTTTAGATAAGAGTGATCAAGCCTCTATTGACGATATTAAAGAAAAGATTAATATCCTTAAACTTGATCGAGATGGCAAGATTAAAGACATCAAAGACAAATTCGCATTAGATAAGAAAGAAATTAAAGCGGAACATAAAGAGAATAAGATTGCTTCTAAAGCTAAAAAGGCTGAAGTTAAAGAAAAATATAAGAATTTAATCGACGAACAAAAAAATAGAAGCGATAATTCTAAGACTGATTTAAAAGCTAAATATGTTCCTTTAATTAAAGAGGCTAAAGCTGCGTATAAAGCAAGATGTAAATCCGCGAAATTAGAAATGAAAGACTATAAAGCGGAATTAAACGCTAAATATCAAGCGGAAGTCGAAAGAATCAATAATAGCGATGCTTCTAAACAAGAAAAAGCAATTCTTCTTAAAGATGCAAAGAAAGAATATGTTGCTAGTAAAAAGATCACTAGAGCCGAAGCTAAGGCTAGAGCATTAAAGATTATGGCGGAAGTTGGTATCTCTAATCCAGAAAAGAGATTTAAACAATATCCATTTGAATTCTCTGGTGGTATGCGTCAACGTATCGTTATCGCGATTGCTTTAACTGCTGATCCAGATATTCTTATTTGTGATGAACCTACAACCGCTCTTGACGTTACTATTCAAGCTCAAATTCTCGAATTAATTAACAAATTAAAAAGAGAAAGAAATATCTCTGTTATCTTTATTACTCACGACCTTGGTGTCGTCGCTAATATGGCGGACCGTGTCGCGGTTATGTACGCTGGTAAAATTGTTGAATATGGTACTGAAGACGATATCTTCTATGACCCACGTCATCCATATACCTGGGCCTTATTATCTTCTATTCCAGATATCAACTCTAAAGAAAAACTTGAAGCTATTCCAGGTACTCCACCTAACATGATTTATCCTCCTGTTGGTGATGCTTTTGCTTTACGTAGTAAATACGCTTTAGCGATTGACTTTAAAAAGGAACCTCCAATGTTTAAAATTAGTGATACCCACTATGCGGCAACATGGTTACTTGATCCACGTGCACCAAAAGTGGAAATGCCAAAAATTGTTAAAACTCGTATTGAAGCTTCTTTAAAAGCGAATAAGAAAGGAGCCGAATAATTATGAATTTAGTGTACAAAATTAAAGCCAGATTCAAACATCGTACCCCTACTTATCGTCCTGAACTTATTGATAACGGAATTGAATTGTCGGTTAGACATTTAAAACAATTCTTCAAATTTGGTCATGGTCGTAGCGCTTTTAAAACAAAAGCGGTTCATGATGTCAGTTTTGACATCAAAAAAGGTGAATGCTTTGGTTTAGTTGGTGAATCTGGTTGTGGTAAAACCACAACTGGTAGATCTTTGATTAGACTATATAACATTACTAGTGGCTCTGTTTATTTTGAAGGTAGAAGAACCAGCGCTGGTAGTAGATGGAACGAAAAAGAAATCAAATGGACCAAGATTAAAGGTAGACGTCGTATTAAGGAACTTAGAAAAGAAGAAAAAGATGAAATCTTAAAACTTCGTGACACTACTGGTTTGATTGGAAAGATTGAAGACATCAGTGCGGAAATCAATAATATTGAACATGAATTATTAGATTTCAAACATGAACGTGATGATCGTATTTCTCAATATCAAAATAATGTCGCTGATGAAGATGTTAAGGCTAATAAACTCGAAGAAATTAATCGTGAATATTCTACTGAAGTAGAAAGTCGTAAAATAAGATTAGAGACTTTGCAAAAAGATCTTGAATCCTTTAAAAACGAACAAAAAGAAAGCAAAAAGAAACCTCTTGATGAATCTACTTTAAAAGAAATCATTAAGATTAAAGAAAAATATGCTTCGGAAATCAAAGCGATTAAAGAACATATTAATGAAGTTGAAAAAGAACAAATCGAGGCAATCGCGCAAATCAAATATGACAATCGTCATGTTGATAAGAAATTGATGAGCAAGATGCAAATGATCTTCCAAGATCCAGTTGATTCTCTTGATCCTCGTATGACTGTAGAAGATATCATTCAAGAGGGTTTACATATTCAAGGTCAATATAACAAATATAAGAACTCTCAGAGAGTGAGAGAAGTTTTAATTAAAGTCGGACTTCTTCCTGAATATGCCTCTAGATATCCTCATGAATTCTCTGGTGGTCAAAGACAACGTATTGGCATTGCCCGTGCATTAGTGATGAATCCACAATTTCTCATCTGTGATGAGCCTATCTCCGCTCTTGACGTCTCTATTAGAGCGCAAATCATTAATCTTCTTAATGATTTAAAAGAAGAGATGGGACTAACGATGTTATTCATCGCTCACGACTTATCAGTCGTTAAATACTTCTGCGATCGTATTGCGGTTATGTATTATGGGGAAATTGTTGAACTTGCAAGTAGTGATGAACTCTTTGCTCATCCTCTTCACCCATACACTCACGCTTTACTTTCGGCTATTCCTAAGCCAGATCCTCTCAGTGAGAAAAAGAGAACAAGATTCCTTTATGTTCCTAGTAAAGAACATGATTATTCCAAAGAAGCTCCAAAACTCGTTGAAATTGTTCCTGGACACTTTGTGTTAGCAAATTCGGTTGAACTTGAAAAATACAAAAAGGAATTTGAAAAATAAGATTGAAGACCGGCTCGTCCGGTTTTCTTTATGCGCGTAATAAATAAGGATTAATAGATTTATACAATACTTTTCTAAAATGAAACATAAATATCTTTTCTTTAAAAGAAAAATAGAATACGATTATTTCGCAACGAAAGTTCTATAGGACATTAAAATGAAGAGAAGAAATTTTATTACACTTTTTGCTTCCTGCTTTTTAATTGCTGGTGGATTATCTTTTGCTTTGGTTAAAGAAAAAGAAGAAACACCTGTTAAAGAAGTAGAAGCTGCTACTTATAATCAAACTGTTAATGAATATTATTCATCTATTAACTGGGATTTAACTGGCGCTAATTTAAAAACTGCATTATTTAATAAAATTAAAATAACTACCGCTGGGTGGTCATATGATGGTTTGTGGACTGCTTATAAAACTACTGATGTCCGTCCTGATGGCACACACTTTTGGGATATTTATTCTGATACAACAATGTATACGCTTAATGATAGCCGTATTAATGCTTCATATAAAAAGGAAGGTGACTCTATTAATAGGGAACACGTTATTCCTCAATCATCATTTAATGAAGCTGCCCCAATGAAAAGTGATGTTCATCATGTTTTGCCTTCTGATGGTTATGTAAATAATCGTCGAAGTTCTTATCCTCATGGAATAGTTTCTGGTAGCCCAACCTATACATCAAATGATGGATGTAAACTTGGTAGTGGAACAGGAAGTAGCACAGTCTTCGAGCCGATGGATCAATATAAAGGTGATATCGCTCGTATCTATTTTTACTTTGTAACTTGTTATCAAGACAAGATGAGTAACAACAGTTTTAGTGCATTCGATAAAACTACATATCCATCAATTAAAACAGCATATTTAAATGTATATTTGCAATGGGCAAAAGATGATCCTGTTTCTCAAAAAGAAATTGATCGTAATAACGCTGCTTACGCTGGACAAGGAAATAGAAACCCATTTATTGATTGTCCTTATGCGGTTGGAGCGATTTGGGATTCTAGCCACGCCAGTGATTATGGAGTTAAAGGTCAATATACTTCTGGTACAGGTGTATCTTTATCTAAAACAGCCGCTTCTCTTACAAGTGGAGGACAATCTACGACAATTAGTGCGACTTCAACAGATTCCAGTTCAATTAGTTGGACAACATCAAATTCCAATATAGTTAGTATAAGTAATAATTCCAGCAGTAGTGGTAGTTCAATTACCCTTACTTCTGGTAATACAACTGGTACCGCTACGATTACCGCAAGTGCCACAATTGGTGGAAAAATATATTCAAACACTTGTACAGTAACAGTAACGGCACCTAAGTCTTTATCTTCAATTACCATTAATGAACCAAAAACATCTTATGTAATTGATAGTTCATTTGTTAAACCAACAGTAACAGCTCATTATTCTGATAGTACGAGCGCAGATGTAACTGAATACGCTACATTCAGCGGCTATAATTTATCCTCGGAAGGCGATCAAACCGTTACTGTTAGTTATACTGAAGGTAACACTACAAAAACGACATCTTATAGTATTAATGTTCACGTTTCTGGAGGAACCGAATCAGGCACTTTCTCACAAACATACAGCTACAGTGATTTATCTAACTGGTCAGTATCAAATTGTACTAACCCGAGTGGCTATATTTTGTGCCCAGACACCTCTAATACGACTAGTGTCGCTTTATTTAGTGGAATATTTTCTGATAAAACAATCACATCGGATGTTGTTATTACTATTAATAATGCGACATATGGTAATGGAACTACCCCTTCGGCTACTACATTCAAAATGTACAACAGTAGCGCCTGCACTAACCAAGTCACAGCATCTCAATCTGGCTCATTACCAACCAGTTCATCATACGTAGATACTATTTATACGGTCTCTCAAGCAAATGCATCAAGTGGTTTTACTGATGATTTGGCTATTTTAATAACTAAGCCAGGAAGACAAGTAAGATTAAAGTCAGTGAAAGTTGAGTTTGACTATGAAACCGAGTCTGAACCAGTCACTCCTAAAACTCTTGAAAGCATTTCTGTTAAAACTGCTCCATCCACCATTTCATATGACGTTGGTGATACATTTGATCCAACTGGATTAGTAATTACACTTTCCTATAGTGATTCATCTACTGAAGATGTCAGTTATTCTGGACACGAATCTAGTTTCAGTTTTGATCCTTCCCCAGTTACTCCTTTAACAGCTTTAGACACATATGTCACTATCTATTATGGAGGCTTTGATTGTGACCAATCTATCACAGTAACTGCCGCTAAAACTCTAAGTTCCATTAGTATCTCTGGTTATACTACATCTTTCGTCGAAGGTGATGACTTCTCTTTTGGAGGAACGGTCACCGCTAACTTTAGTGATTCATCTTCTGATAATGTTACTTCTAGTGCTACTTTCTCTGGATATAATATGACAAGCACTGGTAATCAAACAGTCACTGTTAGTTATACATATAAAGGTGTAAATAAGACTCAAAATTACAATATTTCCGTTGAAAAAGGCATATTATCTTCAATTTCTGTAAGTGGGCAAACCACAGTTTATCAAAAAGGTAATGCTTTTGCTTTTGATGGAACTTGTACTGCAACATTTGCTAATGGCTATGAAAAAGAAGTTGCTCCAACAAGCGTTACTTCTCCTGATATGACTACATCAGGAAACAAAACCATCACTGTGAGTTTTACCTACAATGGCAATACAAGAACTACCACTTATGACATTACAGTTAATTCAGATAGAGTTGTTATTGAGACAACAACTACAACAGGTTATAGCGTTATCGGTACTGTTACATATCCAAGTAACACCCAAACCATCAGTGTTAATACAATTTCAGTAAGCACTAGTGGATATACCGCAATTGAAAGTAATGCAATTAGACTTGGGTCTGGTAGTAATACTGGAACTGTTACAGTTACTTCAACCACTTCAAATATTACTAGAGTTGTTGTAAACGCGAAAACATATGGAAGCGATACAGGCGTTACCCTTACTGTTGGAGGAACAAGTAACACAATTACATCTTCATATGCTGATTATGTAAAAGAATATACAACCGCGACTAATTCTGTTGCTATTGCGACAACTGCAAGTAAAAAACGTGCATATATCGAGTCTATAACAATATATGAAACTAAAACAACGACCATTGAAACTGATATTTCTACTTCCAGTGACTGCGTCGGACTTGAAACATTCATCACCAAATACATGCACATGGACTATGTTCAAAACCTTGGATATTGTAAAGATAGTGAACATCATTATTATTCAACCGCTAAATCTGCGTTCAATTCTTTAAATGAACATCAAAGAATTCTGTTCACCTCAAATATTGCCTACACCTCTGAATGGAATAGATTGCAAGCTTGGGCATCCTTTAATGGTGAATCCTTAAATTCTTCTAACCAACTAGCGGCACGCATCGTTCCTTTAACTATCTCAACTGAAAAAGATAGTACAGTTTTTGTGGTGTTGATTTTTGCTTCTATGTCTGCAATTTCTGTTATTGGCTTACTTATAATTAAACGACGCAAAAACAAAAAATAATTTTTGTACTTTTGTTTGATGCAATGAGGGGATTGTTGCCCCCTTTAATAAAATCGAAACTTAAATTTCTTGTATTAAATTATATTATTTATATAATAAAAGGGAATTTCCTATATGAGATATGAGGTATTTTTATGAAAAATAGAAAACTTTTTGCTGTCTTTGGAATTGGCGGCATGACCTTAGCATGTGCTTCCGCTATTTTAATTGGACTAAATAAAGATCCTATTCAACCAGTTAAGACATATCAACCTGATGAATATATTCCTGAAGAGAATGCTTATTATGGTGGAGAAATTACAGATCCTGCCGGCCATATCAAGGCTCATAAGTTTGTAACTCCTACTGATAATAAATATAGTAGTCAAAAAACTCGTTCTTTAGGAACAAGTCTTATTGGCGATATTGAAAGCGTATGGACTAGCTACACAGGAAAAGGAACTAAGATTGCTATTATCGATGATGGATTTGATTATGAACATCCTGAATACACTCGTAGTGATGGCACTAGTGCTATTTTGCCTGAAAGTAGATACTATTATGAAAGTGGTAGTTCATACAAATACAAAAGTTATACTGACGACCCAACTTGTATTGGTGAAGATTGGGAATCTGATGGGAATGGTGGTTATGAATGGGCTACACACGGTACTGCTACTTCAACTACTGCAGCTGCTCCCATGAATAATGGCGGTGGCGTTGGTATTGCTCCTGAAGCCGATATTCTAGCTTTAAAAATAGATTTTAGCTTTGCATCTATTGAAGGCGCTATTAGATACGCAGTTGATCAAGGTGTCGATGTTATTAATATGTCACTTGGTGCTTATGCCGAATCATTTACAGATGGTTGGGGCGAACAACAATCAGGATCAAGCTCTACATCAACATATTTAAATTCTGCTTGTAATTATGCATATAATAATAATGTAATTGTTGTTGCTGCCGCAGGTAATGAATCTACTTGGCACAAATCTTATCCGGCATGTAATAGTCATGTTATTGGTGTTGGCGCTCTCGGAGACTGGGACAATAAAGGTAATGCTACAGCTTTAGCTGAATTTACTAATTATGTAAAGAGTAATCAAACAGGAGAAATTAATGTTGATATTTTAGCCCCTGGTTATGTATATACTGCTGAAAGACAAGGAAAGCAAAGCAGTCCAACACATACCTACGATGACACACAAGGAACATCCTTTTCTAGCCCAATTATTGCTGGCGCAGCTTGCCTTTGGAAACAAAAAAATCCAAGTGGCACCCCTGATCAATTCTTAAGTGCATTACAGTCTAGTGCTGATGGCATAGGTTATTATACTGACAAATATATTCCTGTTAGTGGATGGGATTCATCATTAAGTGATGTTGGTCCTTCTGCAATTGCAAATGGCCGATTAAATGTCGCTAACCTTTTAGATATTAATGAGCCATATGTTTCTACTGTTCAATCTAATTTGAATATTTCTGTTGGTGAAAAGAAACAGATTGATTTGGAGACATATAACGGCACGATTACTTATAGTTCATCAAATACTAGCGTCGCTACCGTTTCTAATTCTGGTTTAGTTACTGGTATTGGTGCTGGAAGTGCGACCATTACTGTTACTGCAAGCAAAAATAATCACACCGCAACTGCTACCGTTGGTGTTAATGTTGCTGCGATTGTTGCTGCATCATCTATTTCGTTTAGTCCAAAATCAGTTAATTTAACCGTTGGTGATACGTATAATTCTGAAGAAACTATCACAGTTACTCCATCTAACGCTTCTAGAATATTCTTGTTTGAAAGCGAAGATACAAGCGTCGCAACTGTTGATGAAGATACTGGATTAATTACCGCTGTTGGTGCTGGTGATACAACTATTAACGCTATCGCTGGTTATGGTACAGGAGACGACTCATTGTCTATTCATGTTGATGCTCCATCTGGACCAACATCCTGGGAAAAAGTTACTAGTGATTCTGATTTAGAAAATGGTGATTACTTGATCGTTTATGAAGATGGTGGTTACGCATTTGATGGTGGACTTGATACACTAGACGCGGGCAGTAACAGAATCTCTGTTAGTATTTCAAATAACAAAATTACTTGGGATAGCACTACTGATGCCGCCAAATTTACAATTAATTCAATGTCTGGTGGATATTCTATTCAATCTGCTAGTGGTAAATATATTTCTGGTACCAGTGGAAGCAATGTTTTAAATTCAGGAACATCTCCTGTTGCAAATAGTATTAGTATTTCTGGTGGAAATGCAGATATTGTTTCTAATACCTCTGTCTTAAGATTTAACAGCGATTCTTCTCAATCAAGATTTAGATATTTTAAATCATCATCTTATACTAACCAAAAGGCTATTCAACTATATAAAGCAAATTCAAGTGGTGTGACTCCTACACCAACACCTACTGTCAGTAGTGTTACTGTTAGTCCATCATCTTTGAGTTTAGATTTAAATGGCACAACTTCAAGTAATTTAACAGCTATTGTTAATGGAACCAATAATCCTGCTCAAACAGTTAATTGGGCAAGTAGTGATCCTAGTAAAGTAACTGTTAGTAGTAGTGGTCAAGTGACAGCGATTGCAGTTACTTCTTCCCCTATTACTATTACCGCTACATCTACAGTTGATAGCACTAAATCTGGTTCGTGTTCGGTTACTGTTACTGATTCAACACCTGTAGAAAAAACTCTTTCATCAATTTCAATTTCTGGTCAAACCACATCATTAGAAGTTGGAAGTTCATTTAACTTTGGCGGCACAGTTACCGCTCACTTCAGCGATAGTTCCTCTAGTGATGTTACGTTAAGCGCCACTTATAGTGGATATAACATGTCAGTAGCAGGAGATTACACGGTTACTGTTAGCTATACTTATAGTGGCACAACAAAAACTACCACATATACACTAACAGTTTATTCTTCTGGAGGCGGTGGAGGAAGTGGCGAAAGTGGATCAGTCACATATAGTGTTGATTCTAAAACAAGCGCCAGTGTTTCTTCTGGTGATGCACCATCAGGATCCTCTATTGGTTTCTATAATAATGGTAGTAATAGTAATGACCAAATGACTAGTGGCAATTATGAAAATTGGACCTTGAATGGATATGAAGGGTATACATTAACTAGTTTAACAGCAAGATTAAAAAGAAATTCCTCAAAAGGAACTGGTACAGTTGCTTTAACAAATAATGGTGATTCTGTTACCGTTAGTAAGGCAACCTATGCTAGAAGTGATTTAACTTCTTCCTATAATTCTTATGAAATTTTAGCCGGCAATTTGGATGTTGAAGGTACTGTTGTACTCACATTAACTTCTACTGAGAATTCGTTCTGGTGTGATAGTATTACTGTTACATATGAAAGTTCTTCGGCAAGCGATAAGATTGTTATGAGCTTATCTGCTTCTTATAGTGGTGGAAATGTTTATGTTGGTGATTCATTAGATGAATCAAAAGTATCGGTTACCGTAAATTACACTGATAGTAGTAAATATCCTAGTACTACTTTAAATAGCACTGATTATTCTTTAAGTGGGTTCTCCAGTTCTTCTGCTGGACAAAAAACTGTTACAGTAACTTACACTGGTTCTTTGCAAACTTTTAATCCAACAGTTACAACTACATTTAATGTTAGCGTTATAAACGATTCTATTACTAGCGTCACTGTTAGTAACAACAATACATATCACCCTGGTGACACTATTGCTAAAAACGATATAACTGTTACACTTCATTATCAAAGCGGAAAATCAAGCACAACAACTGATTTCATTTTTGCTAATGATGGATATATGTTTACATATAGCGATGCACCTAGCGGCGGATCAAACGGATCTAAGCAATTTAGCATTACATATGATAATAACTCCTATAACTTTAATGTAAATGTTAATAGAACCGCTTACCAAACCATTAGTGGACAAACAGTGACATTATCATCTGACGAATTTTCTTCTTCTGACTTATCGAAGAACTCAAGTACCGCTAGTAATACATCGGTTACTATTGACGGGGTAGGATTCACTGTTACTACTAATGCATACGTTTTTACATCAAATAACACGAATTATCTTTCATTTGGAAAGGGAATCGGATCTATTAAGAATAGTTCTGCCTTTGATAATGATTTAGAATCTATTTCAGTTACTCAAAAAAATGGTGCTAGACAAGATGGCGTACTAACTATTTCTAAAGATGGATCTAACTGGGTTGGTTACTCGACAAATGAACTCGCTAGTGGTGGTTACAGATTCTTTAAATACGAATACACAAGTGCAAGTTCTGTAAGTGGCGCTGGAGGTTATAGTAACCTACAATCTATTAGCTACACTTTGTCAGGAAAAGACAATCCTACTAATGTTAGCAATTACATTATGTATGAAGATACCAATGGACAATGTGTTAGTAAATTAGATGTCGCTATTGGAAGACTTAACTCAATGTCTGCTGAAAATAAAACTATTTTCTGGACTTCCAATGACTACGTTATTGCTACAGCAAGAGAAAGATTGAGTGCTTGGGCAATTCATGAAGGAAGACAACTAAGTTTTAATAATGGGAACTTCTCAGCCAGCAATTTACGTAATAGATTATTAACTTACATTTCAGGTGAGGATTTCCCTAATATTATTGCGATTGTGTTGATATCTTCTTTAACATTAGCAACTTCATTGTTATTTGTTTTAAAACGCAAAAAGGAAACAAAATAAAAGGCGTCTAAATAATTTATTTGCTGCGTTATCTAAATTATTCTTTTAAAGGGGCTCTCTAAATTCTAGAGTGGTCTAGAGTGGGATTCTCGATAAACATCCCGAAATCTATAAAGTTTAGGGTGGTACATCCGCGAAG
>CADBUF010000064.1 GCA_902797795.1 uncultured Erysipelotrichaceae bacterium | reverse complement strand
TTTTGTAAATTAAAAAATTGACGTTTGTTGTTTGTACATCTGTTTAGTTTTCAAAGATCAGTGTCGTGCTTATATTACTATGTAATAAGTTATGTCTAATAACTGCACGCTTGAATATAATATCACTTTCTATATTTTTCGGTCAATCACTTTTTTTACTTTTTTTTCATATTTTTTTCTAACCATTATATTTATATAGATTTAGTCAAGAAATTAAGTAAAAAAATATTCTCTACTTACTATTAACTTTTCTTTATTTTCTAAAATAATTATGTGCGCGCGTATAATAAAAGGTGATGAGAAATATCTCACCACCCTTAATTAATAAAATTTATTTCTTATTTCCGTATATAAGAGCAAGGAAATATAAAATCCTGATAAAGATGTTAATGAAATCAACATACATGGTGAAGGCGCAATAATAAGATAAGTTGCGATCCATCTCTCCTCTTTCAGTAATCTTTTTGATGTTCCAGATGTCAAACATCGTGATGAACATAATCGCCGCAAAGATAGCGAAGGAAATAACCCAATATAATGTTTGATTAAAGAAGAATAAGTTAATAAGTGTTAAAGGAACAATTCCAATAAGGATTCCTAAGGCAACAATAGCAAGAGGAGCAAAGTTTCCTTTAGAGAACGTCGCTATAAGCGACATAATAAGGAATGTTCCACAAGTAATGCCAAAGGCCATTCCGATTAATTTCCAATCAAAGAAGATTGTAAATGTTGAGAATAAAACCCCAACTAAAATCGAATAAATAATTGAAGGGACTAATACTGAATGTTTTCCTTTAATAAAGACAAACTGAATGACTATGGTCATAATAATCATTCCAACAGCCGCTCCAATAATTAAACCAAGATACAAATTACCAATTGGTCCACCAACGCTAAATTTATAAGTGGAGCCATATTGATCAACATAGCTCTTGCTAATAAAATATCCTAATCCGAAAGCGACAGCAGCAGTAATAGCGAGGTACATAAACATGTAACCAAACACTTTAGCAAAGCTAAGTGTGCTATTATTTGCCTTTTCTTTGACAGGTCTAAGCTTTTTTGCCTTTGTTTGACCGCCTTGAAAATATTCGCGATCTTCTTCAAATCCAGGCATATATACTCCTTTCTATATTCTTTTAAAGAATATTTTTAAGTAATTCTTCGTATGAATCAATTTTTAATGAGGCACCGCCAACTAAAGCGCCATCAACGTCTGGGCAAGAAAGATATTCTTTGACGTTAACAGGTTTAACCGAACCACCATATAAGATTCTGATTTCATCAGCGACATCACCGAGAAGTTCTCTTAAGATGTCACGAATGAATTTACAAATGTCCTGAGCAATTTCACTAGAAGCGTTTTTACCAGTACCAATAGACCACACTGGTTCATAAGCAACCACTAAGTCTTTGCATTCACTAGCGTTAAACCCTTCTAAACCTTCTCTAATTTGAGTGCCCACTACTTCTTTAGTTTTACCTGCTTCAAATTCCGCTAAGGTTTCACCAACACAATAAACAGGAACCATATGATTAGCAAATAAAGCTGCCATCTTGTCATGACATTTTTTATTGGTTTCGTTATCGTAGGCTCTTCTTTCAGAGTGGCCAATAATAACCCAATCAATTCCAAATTCTTGTAACATTGGAACACTCACTTCACCAGTAAAAGCACCACTAGGATTAAAGTGAACGTTTTGAGCAGCAACAATCATGTCTTTGCTCGCTGCTTCTTTAGTAGCCGCTAAAGATAAATAAGTAGGAGCAACACCTAAATCGATATTGTTCTTTTTAGCAAGTTCAGCAAGTGGACGGCTACTAATAGCAAACTCTCTAGCTTCGCTAGCAAGTTTGTTCATCTTCCAGTTGCCAAGTAATAATTTCTTTCTCATATTATTTAATGATATCAATACCTGGGAGGTGGCCATCATTTTCGATCATCTCTAAAGAAGCTCCACCACCAGTAGAAACGTGTGAGAATTTTTCTTTGAAGCCAAGTTTTTTAGCGGCTGAAGCACTATCGCCACCACCAATTACAGTGAAAGCATCTTTGAGTTCAGCGCAGGCTTTACAAACAGCGACGGTACCATCGGTGAATTCGTCTTTTTCAAAGACGCCCATTGGACCATTCCAGAATACTGTTTTTGCTTTTTTGATTTCATCAGCATAAAGTTTAGCGGTCTTTGGACCAATATCCATACCTTGATAGCCATCTGGAATATCACCTTCAACAATCTTGATATCGGTTGGATTATCAAAATCATTAGCGATTTTGGCGTCGACTGGTAAAAGAATCTTACCTGTGTCATACATTCTTTTGGCGTATTCGAGTTGATCAGCTTCATATGGGGAATTACCAACTTTCTTTCCTAAAGCAACTTGGAAAGTATAGGCCATTGCCCCACCAATAATCACTTTGTCACATTTCTTTAATAAAGAATCGATGACTTTGATTTTATCAGAAACTTTGAATCCACCTAAAATAGCGATATATGGATGTCTATCAGCAGGAACATTAACAACTTTGTCTAAGGAGACAACTTCTTTTTCCACTAAATAGCCGATAGCGACTTGCTTACCTTCACTCTTTAAGATTTCAGGAATGCCGTAAGTAGAAGCGTGAGCTCTATGAGCACTGCCGAAAGCATCCATGACAAAAGCATCACCTAAGCTAGCCCATTCTTTAGAAAGTTCTGAATCGTTTTTCTCTTCACCCTTTTCATAACGGGTGTTTTGCATTAATAAAACTTCGCCGTCTTTGAGTTCATCAACAGCTTTTTTAAGTTCTTCGCCTCTAGTAGCGTTAACAAAATGAACTGGGGAACCGAGTAATTCGCCTAAGCGAACTGCAACAGGTGCCATATTGTTCTTTTTCTTTTGTTCTTCAACAACTTCTGGAGCTTCTTTGTGTTTCACTTTTCCTAAGTGGGACATAAGAATAACACGTGCTTCTTTAGCAATTAAATCTTTGATAGTTGGTAAAGCAGCAACTATTCTGTTGTCGTCAGAGATAACTCCACCTTTTTGAGGAACGTTGAAATCAACTCTAACAATGACGCGTTTACCTTTGAGGTTTTTCATGTCTTTAACTAATAACATTGTTTTTTTCTCCTATAAATATAAAGCGCCCAAATAATGGGCGCTATTTAGCGTTTTGCTTATATTGCCCAAATACTTATTTTAATTCAGCAAAGTATTTGATGGTACGAACCATTTGGGA
>CADBUF010000063.1 GCA_902797795.1 uncultured Erysipelotrichaceae bacterium | reverse complement strand
TAACGGCATATATTGATTATACTTGTTAGATAAAAAGAAAATCTAACCAAGTACATGGCTAGATTACATTATTTGTTAAACAGATAGAATTAAATATTATAAAGTATTAGAATAAAGAAGATGGTTAAGAGTAAAGGAAAATCATACTTCTTTTTCAAGCGAGTTTTTGATATAGTATCGACCTTTATTTTGATTACACTTATTTCTTGGCTGATTATCATTTTGATTATTATCAATATTTTCGCTACAAAAGGGGCGGCTTTCTATGCTGACCAAAGAATCGGTTACAAGAACAAAGGATTTAGGCTACTCAAATTTAGGTCTATGTATATTGATGCTGAGACTAGACCTGAGAAATATTTAAACGAAGAGCAATTAAAATCATGGAAAAAGGAACGTAAGGTCAAGGATGATCCGCGTATAACCAAATTTGGAAGATTCCTTAGGAAATCATCTTTAGATGAATTGCCACAGCTCTTCAATATTTTTATTGGTCAAATGTCGGTTGTTGGACCTAGACCAATTGTTGAAAAGGAATTCCAAGAAAATTACACCGAAGAGGAAAGAGAGTTATTTGTTAGCGCTAAACCAGGTTTGATATCTAACTGGGGCGTTAACGGCAGAAGCAATGTTGACTACAAAGATGGAGAAAGACAAAGATTAGAACTTGAATACTTCTCAAAGAGATCTTTGTGGTATGATTTAAAACTTATCTTTAAAGCTGTATGGGTTGTTCTTACTGGTAAGGGCGCTAAATAATGGTGGATAATAAAATACATGTTGCCCAAGTAATTGGTAGAGTTACTGAGGGTGGAGTAGAAAAAATGATAACAAACCTTTATGACCATATAGATCATTCAAAGGTTGTTTTTGATTTCTATGTATTTAATACCTCAATCATTGTTAACAAGGAACATATTGAAAAACTAGGTGGAAGAGTAATAATTATTCCCTCCTATAAACATATTTTCAGATTCAAAAAAGCTTTAAAAAAGAACTTCTTAGAAAATAAATATGATATTGTTCATGTTAACATGAATGCGATGAGTTTCTTTGCTTTGAAGGTTGCTAAAAAATGTGGAATCAAAATAAGAATTTCACACTCACATTCTTCAAGTAACAAAAAAGAGTTTTTGAAACACGTTGTTAAGATGATGCTCAGACCATTTTCAAAAAGATATACGACTCATTTCTTTGCGTGTTCTGAACTTGCAGGTAAATGGCTTTTTGGTAAGAAGTTATATGAAAGTGGTAGAGTTGAATTAATCAATAACGCGGTTGATTTATCACTATATCAATTTAATGAAAAATATCGTAAAGAAATTCGTGATAGGCACAATATTCCATTAGACGCTAAAGTTATTGGACATGTTGGAAGATTTTGTGCTCAAAAGAATCACGGATATCTTTTGGATATCTTTAAAGAATTATGTAAAAAACGTAATGATGCATATTTGTTGTTGGTAGGAGCTGGAGAAGACTTTGAAAAAATAAAAGAAAGAGTCAAAAACGAAAATGTAAAAAACGTCATTTTCACTGGTCCAACAACTGAAGTATTTAAATATTATAACGGAATGGATACTTTTGTTTTACCTAGCTTATATGAAGGTCTTCCAGTAGTGGGAGTTGAAGCTCAAGCAAATAGACTTAAATGTTTCTTTTCAACTGAAGTTACTAGCGAAGCAAAATTATTAGAAGAAACAAAATATATTCATTTAATAGATGGGCCATCACATTGGGCAGAAGAAATAGATAATTTCTTAAACAAGAATGTATTACGTGTTGAAGGTGAAATGAACAACAAGTATGATATTAACGAGCAATCGAGAAGATTGCTAGCCTTATATCAATCATATTTAAGAGGTTAAACCATGAAAATAGCAGTAGCAGGAACAGGATATGTTGGATTAAGTAATGCGATAATCTTATCTCAACATAATAAAGTATTCGCAGTAGATGTCATCAAAGCGAAAGTTGATTTAATCAACTCTAAAAAGTCTCCAATTGTCGATAAAGAGATTGAAGAATATTTAGCAACTAAAGATTTAGACTTGATTGCTACTATTGACGCTGAAAAAGCATATAAAGAATCTGATTTAGTAATTATTGCTACTCCTACTAACTATGATAGTGAAACTAACAAATTTGATACCTCTTCAGTAGAATCAGTTATTGAACAAGTTAAAAGAGTGAATCCTAATGCCTGGATTATTGTTAAATCCACTGTTGGGGTTGGTTTTACTCTTACTGCTAGAAAAGAACATAAATATGATAAGATTCTCTTCTCTCCAGAATTCTTAAGAGAAGGAAAAGCATTATACGATAACCTTTATCCAAGTAGAATAGTGGTTGGTGTTCCTGAAAAGAAAGAGCCATATCTATCTAAAGCTAAAGAATTTGCAGAATTATTAAGACAAGGTGCGATTAAAGAGAATATAGATGTCCATATCTTAGGATGTACCGAAGCTGAGGCTGTTAAATTATTTGCTAATACCTATTTAGCGTTACGTGTTGCCTATTTCAATGAACTTGACACTTTTGCCCAAACCAAAGGTTTAGATACTTTAGATATCATTAAAGGTGTATGTGGAGACCCTCGTATTGGAGACTTCTATAACAATCCATCTTTTGGTTATGGTGGATATTGTTTACCTAAAGACACTAAAGAACTAAAAGCTAACTTCCAAGATGTACCAGAGAATTTGATATCCGCAATTGTAGAATCAAATAGAACGAGAAAAGACTTTATTGCTGATAGGGTACTTAAACTTGCGGGATATAAAAATGATGGTAAAGACAATATCGTTGTTGGTATATATCGTTTAACCATGAAAAGCGGATCAGACAACTTTAGAGCCTCCTCTATTCAAGGTGTAATGAAACGCTTACACGCGAAAGGTGTAAAGATTGTGATATATGAACCAACACTTAAAGATGAAGAATTCTTTAACTGCAAAGTTATTAGAGACTATGATGAATTTAAGAAGATGTCTAAAGTGATTATCGCTAATAGATATGATTCATCTTTAGATGATGTTAAAGATAAAGTGTACACAAGAGACTTATTAAGAAGAGATTAATATGAAGATATTAGTTACCGGTGCAGCAGGATTTATAGGAGCGTTTCTATCTAAACGCCTTTTAGACACCACAAGCGATGAAATAATCGGCTTAGATAATCTTAACGACTATTATGATGTTTCTTTAAAAGAAGCCCGTTTAGATATGCTTAAAGGCTATTCTAAATTTAAATTCATTAAGGGAGATATCTCTGACAAGGCGTTTATCGATAGATTATTTGATGAATATAAATTTGACGTAGTGGTGAATTTGGCCGCTCAAGCAGGAGTTAGATATTCCATTGATCATCCTGATGTTTACATTAATTCAAATATTATTGGTTTCTATAATATATTAGAAGCTTGTAGATATCATCCTGTTAAACATCTTGTATATGCTTCATCATCAAGTGTTTATGGCGGAAATACTAAAGTGCCATTTACTACCGATGATAAAGTAGATAACCCTGTTAGTTTATATGCAGCGACAAAGAAGTCTAATGAATTATTAGCGCATGCATACAGTAAGCTTTATAATATCCCAACTACAGGATTGCGTTTCTTCACGGTTTATGGGCCAATGGGCAGACCAGATATGGCGTACTTTAGTTTTACTAATAAGTTAATAAAAGGTGAAACAATAGAGATATTCAATTACGGCAATTGTAAACGTGATTTTACATATGTTGATGATATAGTTGAGGGCGTAATTCGCGTGATGAATAAAGCGCCAGAGAAAAAGAATGGTGAAGATGGATTACCTATTCCACCGTATAAGATTTATAACATAGGAAATAATAATCCTGAAAATCTATTAGATTTTGTGCAAACACTATCTGAAGAGCTTGTTAGAGCAGGAGTTTTACCAAAAGACTATGATTTTGAATCTCGTAAGAAATTAGTGCCAATGCAAAAAGGTGATGTTCCTGTGACATACGCTGATACAAGTGATTTAGAGAGAGATTTTGGATATAAGCCTTCTACAAGTTTAAGAGAAGGATTAAGAAGATTCTCTAAGTGGTATTATAGTTATTACATTAAATAGTGCTGACTTCATTTATTTGTGCTGTTAAGAGGTTTCAATTTAAGACCTCTTTTTTTGGATTGCGCTCATTACCCCGGAACTTTGTTCCCTGGTAACCGCTTTTGATGGGCGATATAGCTGCTTCAGTTTTAAACATAGATATTATTGTTAGTGGTAACGAAAGATATATGATACTCAATTAAAAACCGATAATGTTATTTTTTATGGTCAAAGACCATTAGAAGATATGCCTGAATTATATAAGATTGCAGATACTATGCTTGTTACATTAGAAGATAAACCATATGCGAATATGACTATACCAGGAAAGGCACAATCATATATGGCGGTTGGCAAACCAGTTATTGGGGCGATTAATGGCATTTGTGCCAATTTTATTGTTAATAATGGAATAGGGTATGTTTGCAAATCAGGTGATAGTGAGACTCTTGTAAAACTAATAAAAGGATTAGATCTCAAAAAAATTAAAGAAAATAGGTTGGCTTTCCAAGAATGTTTATTTTAAAAAGTATAGCAAAAATATATTTATAGACAGATTATTATTAACTTTAGAAAAACATAAATCTTAAAAATGTTATCTGCCCGTATTTGAGCTATGTGTTTCCTTTTTGTGGCAGTAGTGTAAACACTCTTTAAAAGATATAGCGGTTAGGTGTTATTTAAATATATGATGGAAATGTCAAGGTAAGGCAATGAACGTCGCGATAATTGCCACAACTAGAAAACTGATTCGAGTCATTTGTAAGATGATGACTACTAATCAAGTTTTTAAAAACATCAAAAGAGATTAACTGAAGCTAAAATCTCCAGTTTTTAAAAAAGCAAAGCTTTTGCTTCTTTTTGTCGTATCTTTTTACAAAAATTTATAAGATAATAGTTGTATGAGATATTTGGTTAGATATTTTTTATATAAGAGAGTATTATCGTGTTTCTTTTTAGCTTTATTTCTTGCATGCTCTCTATTTTGTGTAACTATATGTTTAAGTTTATTTGAATATGGAGTAAGTTTTGCAAATATTACTGGACAACACGAATATAAGGTCGCTAATCCAATTACAATTGTATCCTTTTCTGCCACGTTTGTTACTATTTCACTAACTATTATTGGATTTGCGTTAAATAGCTTTTCAAAAAGAAAACAAAATTCAAATAGTGATTTAGTATTAGGAAATTCTGTTTATGAAGAAGCCGCTGGTATCTTACTTGTAAGATATAGAACCAAACTAGGTTCATTATTGTATTTTAATGTTTTTAATTTTCCATTACTTGGAAAGGCGTTCTCTTTAATTTTATTATTAGCCTGTATGTTTGTTCACTGCTTTGTTGGATACTACCGAGTGTTTTATCTAATTGTATATGCATCATTTATGTTTTGCATAATTGTGGATATGCTTATCTGCGTTTTTGAAATTTATTCTGATGTCAATTACACAACCTTTAGAGCGTGTAGAATTCTAATTACAAAAATTGGTGATAGATTGAAGTTTTTATCAGACACTAATGCTAAAGCTTCAAAAGGGTTCTTTATTCCTGCATTAAGAAGATACGCTAGAACTGATATATTTAGAGCAATAGTCTTTCTACATAAGGGATTGACACAAGTTTTGTATAAACCTGTGATATTAGGAAAAACATCTATTGAAAACATTAAAGAGCATCATATATTTGCAGAATTATCTCTTTGTTCTGATTCTTCGCGAGATATGATGATGGGCGCTTCTGATTTTAAAGATGAAGATGACAATAAGCGTAAAAAAGAAATTGATGATGCTTTCGAATTTTTCATCACAAAACTGATTGAATATAACGAGTCTTATAAAAGCGATCTAGAAAGTGAAATTATATTTATTGAAGCGGTTGACGAGTCTAACTATTATCACGCCTCAAAAGATAAAATCTTAAAGCAATTAAATTATTACCATAGTAAAATAGAAAGAGAGGAAACTAACAATGAAAAAGTTGGCGAAGAATGATTTTGTTATTATTGTTGAACCTAAGGCTAACAATATCAATTATTCAAAAGCATATCGTAAGATTTTAAACGAACAAATTGTTAACGAAATTGTTGTTGCTTTTTTTGATAGTGACCAATCTAAAGTGTGTGGCGAAATTAAGAGTGTTTCGATTAAGGGCAAGAAGCCAAAAAGAATTTTAGTGTTAAACGAAAACTCTTCTTACGATTCGGTTACCAACGCATTAAATTGGGTTGTAGAGAGCAAAAATAATGGCTACAAGGACATTGTTAGTGGATCAACACCGATCGCCTTGTGCGTTGCTCCATAGTTTCCTTATTTGTATTATTAGTGCCAAAATGGCACTTTTTATAATATATGTATGACAATTAAAGAGCTGAGAAAACAAAAGCTTCTATCACAACTAGAAGTACCGTTGATATGTAATATACCATTAAGAAGTTATAAGAGACTTGAGAATGAATCAATGTCTATTTTTATAAATCGATTAATATCCACATTGGGATCAATGAAAAAATAAAGCCCATATTGTTTTATAACTGAATATTTAAAATTTACTATTTGTCCGTTCTTCCTAGTTTCAAGAGATTCGACAAAGCTTTTTTCTTTTTGAATGATGTCGGGGATTAACTTTCTAAAATCATCTTTCACAGTCTCTTTCTTTCGCTTAACTACTATCATTCATAACTAGACAAAACAATCATCTTGTAGTGGTGGATGTCCGCTAATAATGAGTAGTTGATGCTTTCATCTAGTAGTTTGTCTATTCAACCATCATTTTTTTGTTCTTTAGTGTCTACATATGATGTTAATCATTTAGATGTTTTGTGGTATTGTAAAATCATCTATGAATTCAAAGGTAAATAGTGTCGATTATAACTTGATCGCGTCAAGATTCATTTCTGACCATAAGTTATCTTTGACAATCCAACAAAATATTTCCTTCGTAGATAAATATGTTGAGGTTGTAGAGAATATATTTAAAGAAGATACGAAAAAGCATGTTTACGAATATTAGATGATAATGGCTTTGACTATACAAAACAACAAATAGAAAATGAAAGCAAAACATTTTATTCATTGAAGGCACTTTACATTATTCATAAACTGTTTTTAAACGAACAATTGTCTGAAAATGATAAGTGGGTTTTAAAAATGCTTAACGATGGCAGAAATATAGATATTGAAACAATGGCCACCTATATTACAAAAGAAATTACATTTTCCAACCGCAGATTTAAAACAAAGCGTGAATTAAATAATCACAAAAACATAGTACTTAATATTTTGCTTTCATTCATTGTTAACGAAGGAATCAAAAGCGCGATTATTGATAAGATAAATAAAAATGTTTTTTATGAGACTGTTTATTATTGGCAATGGATTTGATATTGACCATGGTTTGAAATCAAAATTCAAAGATTTCAAAGAATTTCTTGAGCAGACTTACGTCCCTTCTTTTAATCGCGAATATATTCCTTTCCCTAATGTTGGGATGGGAAAAGACGGAGAAGAGGTTGTGTACCCAAACGACGCTTCTCAAATTCTTTATGCTCTAATTAATGAAGTGAGTGATGATTCCAATTGGAACAACTTTGAAGATTGTTTGGGAAAACTTAACTACCAAGAAGTCCTTGATTTAGTTGAGTATGATGAGGAAAACCCATTTCACTATTATTACAATCTTGAGGATATAACGAGAGATTTGGGAACATCTTTGTTGTTTGCTATATCGGATATATTTAGTGAGTGGGTAGAAGGAATAGACATTTCAACCACTGAATCAAAATACGCCTTTTTAAATGACGATTTGTTCATAACATTTAACTACACAGGCGTTCTTGAAAATATCTACGGTATATCTACAGACAACATTTGTCATCTGCACGGCTCTTGTAAGGAAGGCTATTGCATAACTGGCCATGGTGATGATAGAAGACCATTTGATGATTATGATGATATTGTTTCGTCTGAAATAAACGGCATCCATGATTCTTTAAGAAAAAAAGTTGACATTATATATAAAAACAACTCTTTATTTTTCGAGAATATATACAAATCTAAAATAACGGAAATAATATTCTTTGGGTTTTCTTTTGGACAAGTAGATTTATATTATATCAAACAATTATTTGCTCATATAGATACTAGTAATATTAAATTGTTTCTATCTGTGTATGAAGACAAGAACGAAAAAGACAATAGACTGAGAACAATAAATTGCTTAGGCTTTAATGGCGAGTATTGTGGTTCTTTTATCGCTAAATCTGAATAGACAAATACGACCTCATTATTTTAAATAATAGAAACTGTGTGCTATAATCCTGCTATGAAAATTCAAATAGTTGATTTATTTTGTGGCGTTGGTGGTTTAACTAGGGGTCTAATAAATTCTGGCTTTGATGTTGTTGCTGGTTTTGATATAGACAAAACTTGTGAATATTTATTCGTTTAATAATCACGTTGCTTTTCACAACAAAAATATTAGAGATGTTACTAGCAAAGAGATTCTTTGTTGATAATAGATACATCAATTATAATTTTATCTGGTACATTGATATGAAAGAAACCGACAAAATAATTGACTTTATAGCGGATTATATTTCCGCGTACGAAAACAAAATTAAGCTTAAAAACAAGCTTGGTCTTTATGATTGCGCCAAATTGTTTGAATCATTTGCTATTTAATATTACTAGAAAACACTTGAATCTAATCGATATTCGGTATAATATTATGTTGACAAAAATGTCAGTGACAAAAATATCAGTGAGGAGAACAAATGTTTTATTCCAGAGAAAAAGAAATAAAAGATATAAATAAATTATTTGAAAGTTCAAATAAAACTGTTTTGTTATACGGAAAAAGACGTGTTGGAAAAACCGAGCTTATTACCCATATTTTTAAAGACAGAAAAAGTGTCTATTTCGAATGCATTAAGGACACAATTGATGAAAACGTTCGTCTTTTTGTTAATGAATGCAAGAAGGCAGGAATTAATATACCTGGCTATGCTAGTTTTTCATCTTTTGTTGATATCTTTGATTTTTTAAATTCTCTAAAAGAGAAATATTTCATTGCTATTGATGAATATCCTTATTTGAAAGAGATTAATGATTCATTGATGGTGGATTCAATGTTTCAAAATATTGTTGATCACCATCTTTCTAATTTAAATCTTATTATTTCGGGTTCTTCAATAAAAACTATGAAGGATTTATTAATTGAGGGCAATCCTCTTTTCGGCAGGTTTGATTTAACAATAAAATTACCAGAATTTAATTATTTTGAAGCATCCCAATTTTATCCAAATCTAACTAATTATGATAAGGTTGCTATGTATTCCATTTTTGGAGGTTCTCCTTTTGTTAATAAAGAAATTAATCCAGCACTTTCATTGAAAGAAAATATCATCAAAACCTTCCTTAAAGAAGGTGGTGCAGTTTTTAACTATGCAGATAATATGTTAATTAGCGATGTCGCGAATGAAATACAGGCAAGAAGACTTTTATCAACAATTGCCAATTCGAAGAAAAAGTATTCTGAATTAACTAGTATATTGGATAAAGAAAAAACAGGCATTTTTGTTAGATCATTAAATTCTCTTCAGGATTTAGAAATAATTTCTAAATATTATCCAATTAATAAGTTAAATGACGCAAAAAAGACACAATATGAAATATCTGATAATGCAATAAGATTCTTTTATACATATGTATACAAAAATAAAACGCAATTAAATATTCTTGGACCTAGTGCTTTTTATGATGAATATATTGAACCAACTATTATTGAATTTATCTCACACCGCTTTGAATCTTTAGTGAGAAACTATTTCTCTTTATTAGTGAAAAATGGTTCATTGAAGGGTGTGTTAAACATTGGTACTTATTATTATGATGATCCAATTAAAAAGTTGAATGGCGAATTTGATGTGGCTATTCAAAATAGGGACGGATTTGAAATATATGAGATTAAGTATTTTAAGGGAAAAATGACAAAAAACCAATTAATAGAAGAGATAAAACAAATCAAGCAAATACAAGAAATTAATGTTTGCAAAATTGGCTTTGTATCAATCAATGGCTTTTCTAGCGATATAAATGGATATGAGCTAATAACAGGGAACGATTTATATAGTCTTTAATCTTTGATAATCTTCTGAATAGGCGGTTTTTTTATCAAAAAACTTGGAAAACTGTTTATATAAGTATCATATTGTTAATATGAAATCAAAATGATCGAAAATAGGATTTAGACCAAGGTATTTTTACATCTTAATTGATTTGGTCTTAACTTTTTGGAATTACATTTCTTTCTTTTTTAATACAATTATGGAATTAGTAGCATTGGTAATCATATTGTTCCTACTTTAATTTACTGTGCTTCTATTTTGGCATTATTAGATATTAGCTTTACAATTGGTAGGGTTTCAAAGACTCATATATTACCGCTCATTTTTTAGCAGAATATAATCGCATAGCTTTTGTTAGGTTGATGACATTATTAATTATGGAAGGAATTGAAAATAACATCAGCAATAAGTTGATGGGACAATAAAACTTGAGATAAATGGCGGTTAACGACACCAAAATTGAAAAAATGTCAAAAATAATGTCCTTAACTAGAATTTAAAGGCAAAAAGTAGTGGCGAAAGCACCATTTCGAATGACTGGTGTATTTTGGTGCAAATTTTGGTGCAAGCGTCTTTATATGTGCTGTTCCTATTAATGAGTATTTCGATGAAGAAAAAATATCTTTAAGGGATAAAATCATTAATGCTTTAAATGCATCACCGATGACAAAAACTGAGCTATGCCGCTATTTGGGCTATGCAAGAGTGGTTAATTCTGTATCACATCAATTATCAAAACTTATTATTGATAATCAAGTTATTGAAATTAACAAAAAATACCATCTAAAATAGTTGGTGCATTTTGGTGCATTTTAAAAATGAATGACAAAGACAAAATAATTGTAAAGCTCAAAGAAGAGAATGAATATCTTAAAAGTCTTTTGCGAATGCACAATATCTCATTTGAAAAACCAAAGGAAATAAAACAATT
>CADBUF010000062.1 GCA_902797795.1 uncultured Erysipelotrichaceae bacterium | reverse complement strand
TTTGTTGACTATCCCACTTTAATGATTGAGCTGGTCTCCATTCTGGGCTTTGGGAGGAAAACACAAACCGAGACACTCATCGTAATAAGAACAGCATTTACGTAAACCTCCGAAACTTACTTCCCTCGTAAAAGATGCCCAGTAGGGGAAGAACAGGTGGATGAAGCTGGGGCCTAGGTGCCCTCTCTGCGTTTCGTAGCTTTACACTATACGATAATGTAGGACCAAGTCCTATGTTTGAAGTTGTGTGTAGAGCTAGCTAGGACTGAATCAATTACTTCTCTACATGCAGCAAGTGTAGAGATTTTTATTAGATTCAGAAAGGAGGTCAACATGAAAATCACTAAAAAGTCGGCCTATGAACTTTGGGAATCCATGTTTGGAAGCGTAGAATATGCAGAGGATTTTGATGGTGGACTAATGTATAAACATGCTTATGGTAATTCTGACTATTATGAAATTCGTAATGGTCAAAAAATCTACTGTGGTTGGAATATCCATCACATCTTGCCAAAAGCCTGTGGTGGAGATAATTCAATTGAGAATTTAATTTGCACAAATATCATCACTAATGAATTAGCAGGAGATAAGATCTCATATTGGATTGATGATAAACTCTATCAAGTAAAAAAGATTAAAGGTACGCATTTATATGAGATCATAAGGATCAAGTAATATCCTTCATCCCCATCAGCTATTCTCCTAGCAACAATGGTGGGGATTTTGTTTGTTTTGATTTAAAATAAAGATAACTTATGAGTTTAAAGAAGACTGTTATTATATATGATCCACCAATTGAGGTATTCTACGAATATCAATTTTTAATGGAATCAATTAATGGATATTTGGTAGAAAATGAGATTCTTGAATGTAAACCAAATATCAGTGATATAGATAAAGAGTGTTTAGCTGAATTAGGTGTAGTCACATTCAAAGAATTGATAGACGCAAATAAGGATACCGTTTCTAAGATATATCAAAATAAAAAGTTGTTTAGATTTTTATTAGAAGCCTTTATGTACTTTTATCAGCAATATGAATTTAAGAATCCATCCTTCATTTCTAATAGAGCAGTGGACATAATTCTTAATGGTGATGAATACTTTTTAGAAAAACCTATTAATTTATATTTATCTCCAAAAATGTATGTTCGTCTTTATAAAACTTTTAAAAGACATTGGAAACATCCTATATATAAATACAGTGACTTAAAAAGATATATTAGTGATATGGGAGATATGTTTGATATAAAAGGTGTTGGTGTGTCTGGTCATATTACTTTATCCACCATTATTCTTGCAGACTATAAGTATTGGTTAGGTAACAAATAAATTTTATTGATTTTAATTCTTAAAATAGTCGACAACGTGACAATTATTTTATTATATTTTTGTATTATATTTATAATTACTCTGTATTCACTTTAGTGAATACCTCCTAATTATCTATAATTTATTTTTAATATAATAAAATAAGGAAAACAAGCATTTAAAGCATCTCATTTAATTGTTATATTTGAAGTGGAGGTGAGTTGTATGAAAAAGAGGCAAAAGCTATTTATAGGAGTGTTGGCTTTATCAATTGCTGGGTGCTGGGCTATCTTGGCGTTTTGCATTCGTGAAGATTTGGTTTCTCGTTTTTCATTATGGTCTAGCATGATTGTTGGGACCGCGGCTACAATGATATCTTTCATTGCCCTTTATATAAGTTATTTATCTTTTAAAAAGGAAAATGGAAAAGATAAGGCAACTATTGATACTGAGACTAAAAAAATGGATAATTCAAACAAATGAAGTATAGTAAATTGACTTTAACAGACAAACTGAATGAAGCAAGAAATCTTTCTATTGGAAATCAAATAACTTTAGTGTCTAATGAAAACCCTAAAGACACACTAGTGGTAACAATAACAGATATATCAATACATCCTGATTGGTTAGATGCATTAAAAGATTATTGGAAAGAAGACTTTGAAGGATTATTTGATAATCTTGATGATTTAATTAATGAATGTAATAAGTTCTATTCTCCTGGGCAAGTTATGGAGTATGGGATTGTCAGGTTTGGGATACAATAGATTACAATCTAAAATAATAACTTCAAATAGAGCGATAATGCTATTTTTGCTATAATTTCAGTAAACTTATGAACAGGGAAGAGGAATTTTCAAAACTATATGCAATGCTCGAACTAATGAGCAAGTATTCTTTGCTTAAACCTGGTCAAATTGAGAAGGTCTGTATAGAAAAACCAATTTCTAATAAATATTTTCAATTTACTACATTAGTGGTTGAGTCGTTTTTTTCTATTCATTCATTTTCTTTATTAATAAAAGAAGCTCTGTTTAGTAATGCGTCTGGTGTTTTGAGAACTCTAATTGAACAAGTTACTGCAGTATATGTCTTGGCAAATAATGAAAAGGCGCTTGACAGATATCTAGAAATTAAAGATTTGATTATTAAATATGAAAACGATGAAATTTCGATAGCTGAAATAAATAAAAAATTTAATTTAAAAATTACTGAGAAGACTATTGATTTATTTTTTGATTATGGATGGTCGTCATCATTTGGTGAAAATAATTGGGGAAGAGACAAAATTATTAGAGAATCTGGATTAGATGAGATTCTGCAAGATTTTTGGTATTTGAATAAATTTTCTCACGGTCAACTAAGTTGGTATCAACTTCTTAGAACAAATAGCAAAGATGTCTTGGACCGTCATATTGCAAGAACAATAATGATATGTGGAAAGCTCTTTAATTATCTATGTGCCGCCGCTATAAAATTCTTTGGCGATGATGTTGAGAATGATGAAAGCTATTGTATGTTTGCTAAAATCAAGACACTCTATTTGAATATAAACACCTATGCAATCAGAAGAATTGTGTTGGAAAAATTTAAGAATAAGGAAGATATTCGGTTATTCATGGAACAATACATAAAAAGCACCAAATCAAGTTTATCAATGCTTGTAAACCATGAGTTTGATGACATTACTAAAAACCTTCTAGCTATTACTTGTTACAGACAAATGGAAACTGTTTTAGTAATGTTTGCATATACATATTCAAACAACGAAAAATATAAATTTGACACTATTAATTTGTATGAACTATTAAACAAAAATATTTACCCTTTATATAAAGACATCTATTTGTTTTCAGGCGCAAAAATCTCTTTTGAAAACTACATAGAATTGGTTTCTAAAATAGATAATCAATGGGGCCCATTTAAAAATAATACATTTATATCCAACATAGATTCTGAAGTGTATACAATTACAACGAAATTATTTACGATGACTGATTTAAGCTCTTATAATAATGACCCTATGGATGAAGGAAAAGAACTTTTCGCCAATCTTTTAAGAGCATATTTCAAAAATGATAGTAAGAGTTTAGATAAGATTAAATACGCATATCTTTTTTATGGAACTAATCTCCTAAGCGTGATTGTTAATTACATTTGTATTACAAATTCGTTAAATATTGACTTTAATTTTGGAAGTTACAAGTTAAAGAAGGGAACAAAACTATATCGTATAAGAAAATACGAAGATGGTGTTGATTACAGTGAACAAAAACAATGGTCTTATAATCCAAAAATGACAGAGAATAGAGCAAACATGCAAGGAGAACCTACCCTCTATTTAGGTACAACTGAAAATATATGTTTGCTTGAAACGCATATAATGAACGGAGAAAAATATGCTCTTGGAGAATACGAAGTTACAGATGATATTCTTCTTGGAGGCTTTTTGGATTGTGAATACAAAAAAAGCAACAATTCATTCTTTACTGGCGTGATTTTAAATGCGTTTTTAATTGCTCCTTCAAGAAATGAAAAAAATAATAAATTATTTAAATATTTAGATGAATATTATAAAGGCATGCAGCCAGATGATTTGCGAATCGAAAATGCTAGGGAAATTGATTTGCCATTTAAGTTTGCAACCGTAAACAAAAAAGAAGAGTATTACAAATTGACAAATCGTTTACTAAAATCTATTAAAAATAAATACCCAGACGGAACCATATATAGCTCCTGCTATTTGCCTGTTTCTACAATTTGGATTAAGTGTTCTGATATGAATGTTGCCTTAAGCAAAAAAGGGATGCAAAAGATTAGATTTCTTAAGGCGGAGATTAAAAACAATAATAGAACATTTGATGGCGCTGATATTGTTAAAATGTTAATCAAAACTAAGGACAATAAGAACGCAAATAATAATAAAAACAAATAGAAATAGTTATATAAAAGTGTTATAATTATGTTATGTTGAAAACGCATATTTGTGTGAACTACTCAGCTGCTATTAAAATGTTGCGAAAGAAGATGCTGGTAACCCAATCGGAATTGGCAGATATTCTTGGCGTTGCTTTTGCAAGCGTTAATAGATGGGAAAATGGAGAGCATGAACCAACCATGAAAATCAAAAGGAAACTTGCTCTTCTCTTTAAAGAACACAATATCACTGTGGATGAATAAAATATATGAAACAAAAAAATAACAAATTATTAGACTTTAACAAAGTTAAACATTCGCTCGAAGTGCTCCTCAATGGTTATTATGGAACTTTTAATTTTAATGAAGAGTTCTTCAACGAAGCCTTTGCTAATTTTGAATCTATGGAGAAGTTTGAAAAAATTATTTCAAAAATACACGAACGCTCAACTGATCAAAAAGAAAACGGTGTCTTTTATACTCCTATTGATGTTTGTGATTACATAGTCTATAACTCCGTTCATTCTTTATATTGCAAGTCCAAAACAAACTTATTGGATTGTAATACACTATTTAAATGGTTTATTCAAAATGAAATCGCTTTAGATTTTGCATTTAACAAAACTGTGTTTGACCCAACATCTGGCACTGGAGAATTCCTTGTTTCTGTTTTGAAATTGAAATTTAAACTGCTTTCGTCTGTAAAAGATAATATTACGGCAGATGATGTTGTTAAGGTCCTTTCTACAATTAGCGGTAATGATATCGACGCAGATGCAAACAACATTTCTAAAATCCGATTATTTATCCAATCCGTCTTATTCTTAAAACAATGCGAAGATTCTGTTGCCAATGCTATCAAAGATAGTTTTACGACATTCGACTTTTTAATAATTAAAAAAGAAGATTTGAATACCTTTGATTTAATAATTGGAAACCCCCCATATGTTGAAAGAACAAGAGTGAGTAAATATGGAAACATTTATGCAGACGTCATTGAAAACGCAAGTCACTTTATTTCTAAAAACGGAACTATGGGTTTTATTATCCCTCTTTCTTATGTTGCTACACCTAGGATGAATGGAATCAGAAATGCAATCGAACATTCGTTCTCCAAACAGTTAATTGCTAATTACGCTGATAGGCCAGCTTCATTATTTAGTAGAGTTCATCAAAAGCTCACAATTCTTATTGTTACAAACAATTCTGAACAAAATGGCGTTTTTGTCTCGAACTATAAATACTTCTATAAGGAAACAAGACAATCGGTATTTAAGCCAAAAGAACTGGTTAGACTCCATTGTGAATATGGATTCTATCCAAAGGTTGGATCTGAATTAGAGCTTACTATCTTTAACAAGACTTACGGTGGTGAGCCATTTAATTTTGATAATTTAAAACAAAAGGATGGTGCTCCAATTTATCTAAATATGAGAGGGTTTTTTTGGAACAAGGCATTTACTTTCAATCCGGGAAGTAGTGAATATAAAGAATTTAAATACCCTTCTGATATTCGAAATTACGTTCTTTGTTTAATGAACTCTAGTTTATTTTGGTTTTATTGGGTTGTAATGTCAGACTGTTGGCATATTACAGGCAGAGAGCTGTCTTCGTTTACTGTTAAAATAGGAAAAGGAATCAACTTCAAGGAATTTGATTGCTTAGCAGAAGAATTAGAAAACAAGCTAGAAGAAACAAAAGATTATATAGGCAGTGTTCAGACGGAATATGCTTATAAACATAAGCGCTGCAAAGATGTAATAGATAAGATTGACGACGCTCTTGCAAACATTTATAAATTGAACAAACAAGAATTAACTTTAGTTAAGAATTATGCATTAAAATATAGAATAGGAAAAGACAATGAATAACAAGATAATAGATTTATTTGCTGGTGTTGGTGGATTCTCTGTTGGTTTTGAAAAAGCTGGCTTTTTTGCTTCAAAAGCAGTGGAATTTGACAGACAAATAGCGGCCATGTACGAAATAAATCATCCTAATACAAAACTGTTTGTTGATGATATTGGAAACATTAATAATTCATCGAATTTTTCTGAAAATGAAGTTGATGTAATTATTGGTGGACCACCTTGCCAAGGCTTTTCTATGGCAGGAGCAAGAATTAGACAAAACTCATTTGTTGAGGATCCAAGAAATTATCTTTTTAAACAATACCTAAAAGTGGTTCAAATTGTTAAGCCTAAAGTTTTTATTATTGAGAACGTCAAGGGAATCTTGTCCATGAATAATGGCGATATTTTTAAAGAAATTATTAAAGTCTTTTCTGATTCTGAAAATTTTGGTGGTGATAGATATTATTTGCATTACAAAATTGTTAAGGGCATTGAATTTGGAATACCACAAAAGAGAGAAAGAGTAATAATCATTGGAAGAAAGAACACTGATTTTGATTTTGAACAATATCTGGAACTTGCAAAAAAAGATGTTTTAACCAAGCATCCAAGATTTTATGATAGAGTCACATTGAGAGATGCCATTTCAAATTTGCCAGAACCTTCTGAAAGTGGTATTGTTAGCAATCCATCCCCAATAAGCGATTATCAAAAATTCTTGGCTTGTAGTGGTGCAACAATTGCAAATCATAATAGATTTGAATTAACTAAAAAATCATTAGATAGAGTAAAACAAATTAAACCTGGCCAAAACTACACGTCCTTAAAAGAAGAGATTCATTCTATCCATAGTGGCTCTTATGGAAGACTTGAGTGGGATGGTGTGGCTCCAACAATTACGACTCGTTTCGACACGCCATCGGGCGGGCAATTTATCCACCCATCTGAAGATAGAATGATTACACCTAGAGAAGCTGCAAGAATACAATCGTTTCCTGATGATTTCGTTTTTGAAGGAACTAAAAGCGTTGTTTGTAAAACAATCGGAAATGCTGTCCCTCCGAAAATTGCATACACGTTCGCATTTATGGTTAAGGAGTTATTAAAAGATGAACACTAAAGAAAAGTATGATTCGCTTACTATTAAAAGCGCCTGGTCTTATGCAAAACAAAAAGCCAACTTTTTAGATTTATATTTGTCATCTAAACTTTTTAGTGAAATACCGGATATTTCGCACACGAATGTTGAAGATTATTTCACTAACAATTACGAAAGATATGGAATAAGTACTAATAGGCACAGAATATTGGCTATTGCACAGATGCTTGGCTTAATAACAAAAAAAGAGTTTTACAAAAAGATGGATTATTCTGTTGAAACAATAACAAATGTCGGCACTGTTTTATTGAACTACGAACCAGACAGTTTGGAATATAAGAAAATATTTTCTGAACAGTTATTAAAAATGAAACAAAAAGCGATTATCGACACCACCAATTTTAGAGATGATTACTATATTTATCCCTTTTTATTTCTTTTCATGGTGATGTGGAAATTGGATAAGGATTACGGCATAAAAAAAGTTCCTGTAAAAAAGGTTTGGACTTACGTTTTTACGTGTAAGTCCATGGATGATTTAAATGATTGCGTTTCGTGGCTATTTGATCCAACAGCCAAAATTAGCCCATTCGTTGATGGCACTAATGGATATAAGGGAAATAGTAGGATGATGAAACTCATTTTAGAGAACACGATGATGTTTTCTCAGGAAAATGATCAACTGTCTCTTAACCATCCTATCGCCGATGATTTTTATCAGGATTTTGTGCTGAAACAGAATTTGCCGCTATTACAAACATATCTTTATGATGATGTTAAATATAAAGAGTTTTTAGAAAGCAAACAGGGCTTTGATTTCGATCTAACGTATAATCCGACAGGCACTGTTAGGCGTGCACGTTCAAGAAGAGCGGTGTTTAAAAAGCATTCTGATATTGGGACAGGAACAACGAAGGAAGTTGAAATTATTGTCCCGGACATTGATAACGATGATGTCGATTCAGTCATAGATGCTTTTTTAGACTTTCAAGACGAACAGGACGTTAAAGAAGCGGCGGTTTATACCAGCCAAGAAGAAATTAATGCAAGTAACAATAGGGAGCCAGTATTAAAATCTGGTCTAGAAGCAAATAATCGATATAGTACAGATGCAAGATTGGCAAAGACGGCCATAAAAAATGCTGGATATGTTTGTGAATTGGTTGGGCATATAGATGGCAGTCATGCAACATTTGATTCTGTTCATGGAACCAAATATTTAGAGGCCCATCATCTTGTTCCTATGAAAGCACAAAAAGATTATGTTTCTTTAGGAATTAACCTAGACAGATTAGAAAATATTGTTGCTCTATGTCCAAATTGCCACAAAGCTGTTCACTATGGAACTAGAGCAGAAAAAGCGAAATACTTAAGGCCTCTTTACGATGCAAGAATTAGTGAATTAAACGAACTTGGAATCGATATTGATTATGATGTTCTGATAGATGATTATTACAAATAATTATTGTTCTTTTTATGAATTTTTTTAAGCTCAATTCTTATTGATTTCACTTGTTCTAAAGATGTCTTAATGTCTGATATCTGTTCTTGATTTAATAATGGTTCACTTTTGAATGTTAATAAATAATTTTGTAAATCTCTTAAATTAATAATATTATCAGGAAGTCCTTCAGGAAGATTTCTTTCTGTAAAAACTATAATTGAATGACATGGGGCGTCAAGTTTTAGTGTCTTTTTTAACGCTGTTATATGCGCGTTATTTTGTGCTATAGGATTATTAAATATTGTTTTGTTTTCATAATTCATTGCTACCCAACGGCCATTGTTTAGATTTGGATATATTGTTCCTTGAATTGCTTTTGTTTCAATAACAAAAACTCCTTTAGAACAAACTAGGATATGGTCAATTTGAAAGATGTGATTATCATTCTTGACGTACATGTCGTTATATAGATACATCTCGCCAAGTTGATCTTTAATTCTGAGAATTTTGTTTTTTACTCTAAATTCTCCCCACTCACCTTGTTCTTCTTTTGTGTTATCATCATCAAGCAATGACCAAATACGCATAAATATTTATCCTCAATATATTGTACATAAATATTATTTGAAAATTGGATATAATAAAACTAATCGATATGAGTTTATTAAGAAAAATCGTAAAGAAAGCCACTAAACCTATGCGTGTCAAAGCGCATGGAGCAGCCGGAGAAAGAAAAGTAGATTCTAAATTGAATCCACTTATTTTTGGTAAGGTTGAACATAGACAAATCAATAACCTCATACTGGTTGATGATAATGGAAAGAGCCATCAAATAGATCATATAGAAATTAGAGAGAATGGAATTTTTTGTATAGAGACAAAGAATTACATCGGATGGATATTTGGTGACGAGACTAGTGATAAATGGACTCAAACACTTTACACAGGTGAAAAACATCAATTCTTTAATCCACTAAAGCAAAACAAATCACATTGCTACCACATAAGCAAAGTTATTGGTAAGAAATATATTGTTAATTCGGTAGTGGTTATGGCCAATAACAACGCTGATAAGATTAAATGTTCTAATGTTATCAATCTTGATAATTTGAAGTCATATCTTAAAAAGTTTGATAATGGCGTTCGCCTATCAACAGAAGAAATGGATACAATCTATAAAAAGTTAAAAGATGCCTCAAGTGGAATGACTAATAAAGAACACATTCAAAATATTAGAAATACCCAAAAGGAATTAAAACAAAACATCTGCCCAAGATGCGGTGGAACTCTAGTTTTAAGAAAAGGAACTAGCGGTTCGTTCTATGGGTGTTCTAATTATCCAAAGTGTAAATTTACAAAGAAAGTTTAAACAGTGGCCAAATGCCACTTTTCTTTAACTCTTTAGAGTTAACATCCTTAAAAACCATACGAGAATACAGCACACGACAACTTATATCAGGGAATATGTTTATGAAAAAACCTATTAATCCTGGATTAGACATACCCAAAATTGAAGACATAACGTTTAAAAGGTTCGATCCAAAATGGTGGCAACGCATGTTGAGACTGTGGCATTTATTCTCTCTAATTAGCCTTTAAATAAAAAGAATTGTTGATGTGATAACTGCTACTTAATTTAAAAAAATCCTCCTAACCACAATTAGCTAGGAGGATTTATTTTGTTGTTTGCTTTCCTTATTATACAATTGACGATTTTGTTTAAAATAGTTAATCGTCGCTTTCTTCAACTTCGAAATACCATACCTGTGCTTCTACAGTCATTTCTGAAAATTCTATTGTTCCATCTTTAAACAATTCAACTTGTTCTTCTGGGGATAGAGATTGAATTACTGTTTCTCGTGCATTGTCACTTAGTTCGCTGAAGTCAATCTCGCCGCTCTCATATAGTTCAATTTGTTCATTTTCATCGGCTTCTTCAATCGCTATTTCTCTTGCCTCGTCACTTAGTTCATTGAATTCAATCTGCTCATCTTCTTCATTCATATCAACATCGAGAGCTGCGTAAAAGGATAATTCTGTTTTTTTTCTATTTCCGGCTTTGTAATCTCTAATCTCATCATCAAGATCCACGACATGACGTTTATATGCAGCTTGTTTAGCCTCGTCACTCAATTCTAAAAAATCTCTATTTCCATCAAGATATTCACCACATTCGTCATCTGGATTGACTTTTTTGTTTTTATAGCAATATTCTTTTGCTTCATCACTTAATTCAAAAAAGCAATAATAACCATTGATATATCTATTTGCTTCAGCTTCAACACTGATAAAAGACCAACAGTCAGATTCTTCTTTTTCTTTGCCACTTAATAGGTATTCCAAAGAAACATCTAAAACACAGTCGGCTAAATATTCTAAATCTTCAATACCTGGGAGGTTGATGCCGTTTTCCCAATTATCAATATCAGAGGAAGACAGTTCTTCATACCATTCATCCTTCATGTATTTCTTGGTGATATGTTTTTCCTTTCTTATTTTTTGGATGTTCTCTCCAACAAATTTAGGTGAAAAAACATACTTAATATCTTCGTATATAACGGTAATGGTGGAATATTCTTTTTCGTTTTCCATATCTATTCTACATTAGCGTCCCATGATGCACAAAAAAGCGCGATCGATAATAATACTGATTTTTTCATATAATTCATTATAGCAGTCTTATTTGTATTCAAAAAAACTAAAACAAAAACCTCCTAAAAAGGAGACTGATTTTTCTTTGACTATTAAGCATAGCTTAGTGACCAAAATATGATGATAAATGCTATCAGAGTATACAAGACTTACACCCCCATACCAGGGAATAGAATACGCTCAAAAGCATACAAATTTATTTAATAGGATACTTAGAATTAGAGTTCTTTCTTTTTCTTAATCACTAAGAAAGATATAGTAGCAACGCTACTAATAGAGATAACCACAATTAAAGTAGTGTCGATATTCATATCTTCTTTAATGATAGTAGATATAGATACATTACTGTTTATTGGGGTAATGGTTCTACTTAAGAAATTGGTGTACTTATCTTCACCATATTTACCAACGATATAGTCATATTTATTAAGTGTGTCATTAGAGGCAGTTTTTAAATATTTGAGTAACCCTACTCCATAAGGATGTTCATTTAAATATAGCGATGTATCATTCCATCCAGAAACACTAGGAGGAGTAACTCCATTATCACAAGTGACATTAGAGTTAAATGTGTCATAGAATTCATCAACACTGATGAGTTTGATCTTCATATCTTTATTGGTGGTAAGTGTGCCTTTATATATGCCCCAGTATTTACTTGATGTTTCAAAGAACAAATTATATCCATTAAAAAGTGATAGATTATATGTTCCATCTACATTAAGAGATATGGTCCATTGATATGAAGATGAAGAATAGTTACTATTCACTCTTACCATATTTACTTGGGTAAAAGAATTACCTTGGTAATATAAATAGTTAGTATTAGAAGATATCGTATATTTATTATTTCCTACATGAGTAAAAGTAAATGGAGCAGTGATATTCTTTTGAGATGTATTACTAGGAGAAGCGGTTCCTTGGCTTCTACCATCTAAACCATATTCATAGCTACTATTTGATGTGATGAAATATTCCCCATTCTTTAATATACCTTCTTCTATATCTGCTTTCACCATCATAGGTTCTTCACTATTTAATAAAAACACTGGAGATATTAATAGTAGTGACAACGATGCTAACAACAAAAATTTCTTCATACATTCTTTCCTTTTTGAATGAATATGAATATATATCAAGAACATAAAAGAATAAAGAAGATATTATTTTTATTTCTTGTTAAAACTTAAACTCATTGAGATATATGAACATACATGACACATTTTTGGGTATATATGCGTATAATATAAAAGATTAACCAGGAGGGTTTTGATATGTTTAAAAGAAAAACAATATTAGGAATTACTTTTTTTGCTTTGACATTAGGTTTATTCACTACTGGTTTTATTTCTAACAAAATTAATAATAACAATGACGAAGTAGTGGAAGTTAAAGCTGATGAAGAGAAAGTAGAATATATCTATCTTGATTGTACCGCGGTTGCGGGCACTTATTCTTTCTTCCATCCATATGTCTATTTTGGTGGAGGCGGTTATGCAGAGGATTATATGCTGAAATCAGTTAAAGAAGATGTATATAAATATCCTATTCCAGAAGGTGCAACACTCGTTAATTTTGAAGATCGTTATGTAAATGGACAAGTCAAATCAGAAATGTGGTATGACGGACATAATTGGTCAATTGATATTCCAGAAACCAAAAGAACTTTCCATATAACTGAATATAATTCTCTAGGAAAAATTTCAGAACCTGATGCGTTCTACGGTGAATGGCGAAACAATTATGATATGCCTGATGAAGAAGGGTATTATCTCGTTAATAGCGAGAGCGATTATAAATACGCGGACGCGATTAAGATGGAGCAAGGCGATAATGGTGATTTAGCTAAGCTTATTCAAATAAACGCTAAATCTAATCAATATTTAAAAGTTAGATCATGGATTGATAACACTGATACAACATATCCATCAAGTGGTAAAGGTTATAAACCAGATAACGATAAAGACGTTAATGTATATATCAGTGAAAATGAGGAATTCCTTGTTGAAGATTATGTCAATAAACCAGAAGAAGATGGATATTATGTCTTTGGTACAATTGGTGAAACAACCATCAGTGAATATGTAGATGCATATAAAGCCACAACATTTATCGATGAAAAAAAGAATTATGTCGCATTATATGAAAGTATTCATCTCGAATTAAATGACAGTATTTACGTGAAGAGATATTCCTCCTCTAGTCATCCTAGACAAGTGATTATTTCTCCAGAATCAAGCCTTTCTTCCGATTTTGAAAAATACGGAGATGGTGTCCGTTTA
>CADBUF010000061.1 GCA_902797795.1 uncultured Erysipelotrichaceae bacterium | reverse complement strand
GTGACGGAGCTTATTTGAAAGAATAAGGTGGAACGCGGTAAACCCCGTAAGTGAGAAACCCAAATTTGGTAGGGGAGACTTGATAGATAAACGAATCGATTCAAGTAAGAGAAATCTTAGATAAATTATCATCCTAGACAAAACATGGCTTATAGGGTCGAAGACTCGCTATTAAAGGAGAGTATTTATGAATCTTCCAACAAAAATTACATTCTCAAGAATTATTGCAACGATTTTATTAATCATTGCCTTGTTTGTTTTATCTCTTCTTGGTGACATTCGTACACCAATGCTTGGTAATACAAGAATTAACCTTATTTTCTTGATTATCTTTGCTTTCTTTGTGATTGCTAGTTATACAGACCACTTAGATGGCAAACTTGCTAGAAAAAATAACCAGGTTACTGATTTAGGAAAGTTCTTGGATCCTGTTGCCGATAAGCTATTAGTTAGCACAATGCTAATTTTCTTAGCGTGCACTGGAGTGTTTAGTAATTACGCTCATGAACAAACCGCTTTTATCCCAGTATGGTGTGTCATCATCATGGTTGCTAGAGACACTGTTGTTGATGCTTTAAGATTTATTGGTGCTCAAAAAGGTGTAGTTATTGCCGCTAATATATTTGGCAAATTAAAGACTGTCTTACAAATGGTGGCTATTGGTGCTGTTCTCCTTAATGACTTCCCATTCCATTACATGTATCCTAGTAACACCAATCCATATTTAACCGTTACTGCTTTCTTAGTGTATGCAGCAACATTTGTCTCCTTCATGAGTGGTGTTATTTATGTCTGGCAAAATAGAAAGGTTTTAGCAAAGAACTAATTATGAATAGTTTGGACATCAACAAATTATTTAGAGAAAAAGGAAGAACTTTGGGATCAGTTGAATCCTTCACCGGAGGAGCATTTGCTAAAGATGTTACTTCTATTAGCGGAGCATCCCATTTCTTTAAAGGTGCATTAGTTACTTACGCAACCGAGGAAAAAGCAAGAATCCTTGGAATCCCGTATTCTGTTATTGATGAATATGGTGTTGTTTCTCAAGAAGTTGCCGGAGAAATGGCGAGTCGCGCCAAATGTTTACTTAATGTTGATTATTGTGTTTCCTTTACTGGGAACGCTGGACCAAGTGCCATGGAAAATAAACCAGTAGGAGAAATCCACATTGGAGTAGCTTTTTATGATAAATGCCAAGTGTTTTCCTATCAATTAGAAGGTACTCGTAATGAAATACAAAACAAAGCAATTGAACTTGCTTATGAGCTTTTAGCTCAATTAGTTAACAATAACAATTAAACCTTAATGAGAGGTAATTATTTATGGAAAAAAAGAAAAAATTAGATGAAAACGAACTTGATGCAGTTTTAAATGAAATTCAAAAAACTTTTGGCAAAGGTTCAGTCATGCTTCTTGGGGAACGACCAAAAGTTGAAGTCTCTGTCATCCCTAGTGGCTCGTTATTACTTGATGAAGCTTTAGGTGTTGGCGGATATCCAAAAGGACGTATTATTGAAATTTATGGTCCTGAAAGTAGTGGAAAAACCACTTTAGCTTTACATGCAATTGCAGAATGCCAAAAACAAGGCGGAAGAGCTGCCTTTATTGATGCAGAACACGCGATTGATCCAACCTATGCTAAAAATTTAGGTGTTAATATTGATGAATTAATCTTGTCTCAACCAGATAGCGGTGAACAGGCTCTTGAAATTGCCGAGATGCTTGCTAATAGTGGCGCCATTGATTTATTAATCGTTGATAGTGTTGCCGCTTTAGTTCCTCAAGCTGAACTAGATGGAGAAATGGGCGACAACTCTGTTGGGCTTCAAGCCCGTCTCATGAGCAAAGCAATGAGAAAACTCGCAGGTATACTTAATAAAAAAGAATGCGCAATTATCTTTATTAACCAACTCCGTGAAAAAGTTGGTGTGATGTATGGTAATCCAGAAACCACTAGTGGCGGAAGAGCGCTTAAATTCTACGCCTCTATTCGCCTTGATATTCGTCGTACAGAAGCGATTAAAACTGGTTCTGATGTCACTGGAAATACTTGCCGTATTAAAGTTGTCAAAAATAAAGTCAGCCCACCATTTAAACAATGTGAGATTGATATCATCTACGGGCAAGGCATTTCTAAAGAAGGCGAAATCCTTGACCGTGCTGTTGAACTTGGCATCGTTAAAAAAAGTGGTGCGTGGTACGAATATGATGGTAGCAAAATCGCTCAAGGTAGAGATGGCGCTAAAGAATACATTAAAGCTAACGCCGATGTTAAAGATGAATTGATTAATAAAATCAAAGAAATGAAGAAATAATATCAATGAAATTGGGGGTATAACCCCCTTTTTCTATAAATATCTTTTATTAAAAGAAAATATAAAATATAATAGTTTCGTACCTTTCGTAGAGGTGCTTACCTATATATTCTCATTAGAGAAATTAATTAATCAGGGCGACCTGTTATTTATAAAAGATCATACTTAATAATCATTTTTAGGTTGAATCTAGGTAAATAGTCTTTTGACTATATTTTATAGGAAGGAAAATTATATGAACCCATTTGTGGAATATGGTTTGCCAATTATCATTGCTTTTGTGTGCTTTATTGCTGGTGGAGCAGTAATCTTTTTTGTTCCATTTTTTAAAAAACAAAGAGATCAAAACAAAGCCAATAAAATTATTAGAGAAGCCGAAATTAAAGCCGAGCACATTTTAAAGAATGCTCAACTCGATGGTAAACAAACCATTAATGAAATGAAAAACGAAGCGGATAAAGAAATCAAAGAAAGAAAACTTGAAATCTCCGCACAAGAAAACAAACTTCTCCAAAGAGAACAATCTATTGATAGAAGAGATACTGCTCTTATTCAAAAAGAAAACTCTTTAGAAGAAAAGAACGAGAACTTAAATCGACGCTTAAAAGATGTCGATAAGAAGGAAAAACAACTCCAAGAAAAGATTGACTCAATTATTGAAGAACTTGAAAAGGTTGCACAAATGTCAACCCAAGAAGCTAAAGACGAACTCTTTAAGAGAGTGGAATCTAAAGTTTCTATGGAAATTGCGGCATATGTGAAAAACAAGGAAGACGAAGCTCGTGAAACTGCTAATATGAAGAGCCAAGAAATCCTTGGTTTAGCAATGGCTAAATACGCTCAAGAAACAACAATTGAAAAAACTGTTTCTGTTGTTGCCCTTCCTAACGATGAAATGAAAGGCCGTATTATTGGAAGAGAAGGAAGAAACATCCGCACTTTAGAAACAATGCTTGGTGTTGATTTAATTATTGATGACACTCCTGAAGTCATTACAGTTAGTTGCTTTAACCCAATTAGAAGAGAAATCGCCACTATGGCGTTAGAAGCTCTTATTAAAGATGGCCGTATTCAACCAGGAAGAATTGAAGAAATTGTTGAAAAATGTAAATCCGAAGTTGAAGAAACCATTCATAAGACTGGTCAAGATGTGGCCTTTAAACTTGGCTTACCAAGAATTAATCGTGAACTTTTAGACTACGTTGGTAGATTAAGATATCGTACCTCTTATGGCCAAAACGCTTTGGAACACTCTATTGAAGTTGCTTACTTAGCAGGTTCAATGGCAGCTGAACTTGGTTTAGACCAAAATCTTGCTAAAAGAGCAGGCTTATTACACGATATTGGCAAGAGCTGTGACTACGAAGTTGATGGCTCTCACGTCGAAGTTGGTGCTCGTTTAGCGAAAAAATATGGTGAAGGTGATGTTGTTATTAACTCCATCGAATCTCACCATGGAGATGTTCCTGCTAAATACGTCATTTCTCATCTTGTTCAAGCCGCTGACACATTAAGTGCGGCACGTCCAGGTGCAAGAAGCGAAATGCTTGAAAACTATATTCAAAGAATTGAAAAACTTGAAGAGATTTGTAAATCTTACGATGGTGTTTATCAAAGCTATGCAATGCAATCTGGTCGTGAATTACGTGTTATGGTAATTCCAGATAAGATTGATGATATTGGCGCCTTCAAACTTGCTAAAGAAATTAAAGAACGCATTGAAAATGAGATGACTTATCCAGGTCAAATCAAGGTCTCTGTCATTAGAGAATACCGCGCGATTGAAACTGCGAAGTAATATTACTTCTAGAAAGAATTATTTTGAAAATTTTATTTATTGGTGACATCGTCGGTCGTATTGGCCGACGTATGGTTAAAGAACACCTTCCAGAAATTGTTGACAAATATAACATTGATTTTGTTATCGCTAACGGGGAGAACGCTAGTCACGGTAAAGGATTATTAAGACATCATTATTTCGAATTAATCGAAAGCGGTGTTGATGTCATTACTTTAGGTAACCATTACGATAGCAAAAAAGATTTAAGAGGATATATTGATCGCGTTGATCGCCTAATTCGTCCTTTGAATCTTATTTCATCTTATCCTGGTGAAGGCAGTGTGTTATTTGACGTTAATGGTGTTTCTATTAGAGTAACTAATTTATTAGGCTCTGCTTTTATGAAGGAAGAAGTTAATAATCCTTATTATTCTTTATTAGATTATTTAAGCGATAGCGAAGACGCACAAATTCATATTGTTGATTTCCATGCAGAAGCTACAGGCGAAAAGATTTGCTTCGCTTATGCGATGGATGGAAAAGTCAGTGCGGTTATTGGAACACATACACATGTTCAAACTAGGGACTATCGAATCTTAGAAAATGGCACGGCTTTCATTAGTGATGTCGGTATGACTGGATTATATGATGGAGCATTAGGCTTTAATAAAGATACAGTTGTTAGTAAATTAATGTATGGAAACAATGTTAAATTTGATATTCCTACTGAAGGAAAAGGCCTTATCAGCGCGGTTGTTATTGATATCGACGAATTAACTGGAAAAACAAAAGAAATCTTTCCAATTTATAATGTAGAAAAATGAAAACCAAAATTATTAATTACCCAGATTTAGTTGCTGCTAGAAATCGTGAAGTTCACGACACTGTTTTTCTAGACGCTAAAACAAACCACTTCACAGAAATGGAATTAATAGCAAAGGATAAGAACTACTATATTCATACATATGGATGCCAAGCAAACATTAGAGATGAAGAAACAATGCGAGGTATGCTTGAAAGTGTTGGATATAGAAAAGTTGATGATCCTTCAATTGCTGATGTGATAATTATTAATACTTGTGCGGTAAGAGAAAACGCAGAAGATAAAGTCTATGGTGAAATTGGCAATTTAAAGAAATATCGTAAGTCCAATAAAAAACTTGTCTTAGGTATTTGTGGATGTATGGTGGAACAACCAGAAATTTTACAAATTCTTCAAGATAAATTTAGCGAAGTTAACTTATATTTTGGAACGCATGAAATCGACCAATTACTTGATTTAATTTATGAAGTATATACAAACGATTATAGGTTAATATCAATAAAGTCTAAACAAGGCGAAGTTATTGAAAAATTACCTGCTAGTAGAAATAACGAATTTAAAGCATATGTGAATATCATTTACGGGTGTAATAAATTCTGCACTTATTGTATTGTTCCTTACACTAGAGGAAAAGAAAGAAGCAGAAAATTTTCTGACATCATGGATGAAGTTAGAGAACTTAAAAAAGCCAATTATCAAGAGATCACTTTTTTAGGTCAAAATGTTAATGCCTATGGTAAAGATTTAGATGAAGGTTTTGACTTTGCTGACGTGCTTGAAGAAGCAGCGAAAATGGGTATTCCTAGAATTAGGTTTACAACATCGCATCCTTGGGATTTCTCCAGCAAAATGATAGAAATTATTGCAAAATACGATAATATCATGAAGTGTATTCATCTCCCAGTGCAGTCCGGTAGTAATGAAGTTTTAAGGCTCATGGGAAGAAGATATACAAGAGAACATTATCTTAATTTAGTTAAAGAGATGAGAAGGAAAATACCAGGCCTATCATTAAGCACCGATATTATTGTTGGATTCCCTAATGAAACCGAGGAACAATTTAAAGAAACTTTGTCTTTAGTTGATGAAGTTAAATATGAAAGTGCTTTCACTTTTATTTATTCTCCAAGAAGAGGAACACCTGCTGCTAAAATTACCGATAATGTTTCATATAGTGACAAGAGCAGAAGATTCAAAGAACTCGTTAAGCATTTAGAGGTTAATATTGAAAAGGATTCAAACTCTTATATTGGCAACACTTATAAAGTCCTCGTTGATGGGGTAAGTAAAACTGATTCTTCTATGTTAAGTGGTTACACAGAAAGTAATAAATTAGTTCATTTTAAGGGTGATATTAATTTGGTGGGTAAAATTGTTAAAGTTAAGATCAATGAAAGCCATACATATTCTTTATTGGGAGAATTAGTAAATGAGTAAAGCAATTGAACTTACCAATGAGCTCAAAAAAGAATTAGATAGACTTCCTTTGTTTATAGAATATAAAAGAGTAAAAGGCTTGGTAGACAATTCTACCGAATTAAAAGAGCTCAAAAAAGAAATAACCGAATCAATTAACGATAAAGAAAAGCACAAAGTACTTCTAGAAAGATATAATAACCACCCTCTAATTGTGAATCTAAAGCAATTAGAAGAGGAGGTTAGTGAGTATTTAAAAGAAATATGCGAAATAATAAATAAGAAGTGATGAATTTCACTTCTTTTTGTTATATAGTTAACTCATGATTTATGTAATTATGGGACCAACTTGTAGCGGTAAAACCTTGGCCGCTAATATGCTAATGGACAAGCTTAATTGTGACGCCATTAATTTTGATGCGTTCCAAATTTATAAAGACATGAATATAGGAACTTCTAAATTAGATAATAAAGATCCTCATTATTTTAAATATCATTTACTGGATTTTGTTAATCCTGATAAGACATATTCAGTTATGGAATATCAAAAGGACTGTCGAAAAGTTCTAGCTGAATTACTTAAGAAGAATAAAGATGTTATTCTTGTAGGCGGCACCGGTCTATACGTTAGAGCGGCTTTATATGATTATGAATTTGTTGAAGAAGATAAAATTGATAATTCTGATTTAGAAAAGTTTGATAATCATACATTGTATGAAATGCTTACTAAACTAGATGAAGAGACCGCTAAAACACTTCACGAAAATAATCGAAAAAGAGTAATTCGTGCAATTTCAATGATCCGTAGTAGTGGAATTTCTAAATCAAGTGTTATCAATTCTCAAAAACATAAACCAATTTATAATGATGTAAGGTTTTTATTTCTTTCTCCAAATAGAGAAGAACTATATGAAAAGATAAATAAAAGAGTCATTGAAATGGTTGATAATGGCTTAGTCGACGAAGTTAGTAATTTAACTTCAAAATACGAATTATCTTTAACCGCCAAACAAGGTATTGGTTATAAGGAAATAATTGACTTCCTACATGGGAATTGCTCTTTAGAAGATGCAATATTAACCATACAAAAGCGAACTAGAAATTATGCAAAAAGGCAAGTCACTTTCTTTAAGAATCAATTTGAAAGTGAAACATTTAATTCGGTTGATGAATTGATTAAGGCTATATAGGAGGGGGATTGTTTATGCTCAACATTTATGAAATCGCAAAAAAAGTTAACATCAAAAAAGAATATGTAATTCCTTATGGATTAGATAAAGCAAAGATTAGTCTTTCGATTTATGATGAGATTAAGAATAATCCAGACGGGAAACTTGTATTAGTTACGGCAATTACTCCTACAAAGGCCGGAGAAGGAAAAACTACAACAACCATTGGACTTCATGATGGTTTAAGAAGAATTGGTGTAAATTCAATTGCTGTTCTTAGAGAGCCATCTTTAGGTCCTGTATTTGGTGTTAAAGGTGGTGCTGTTGGTGCACTCAAATCTACTATTATTCCTAGCGATGATATCAACCTTCACTTTACTGGTGATTTCCATGCCTTAACATCCACAATTAATTTAATCTCTGCAATTATTGAAAATAGTGTTTTCCAAGGCAATCTATTGAATATTGATCCTGATAAGATTGTTTGGCCTAGAGCTCTCGATATGAATGATCGTTCACTACGTGATATCACTGTCACAAGTTCTGATTCTAAACATTCTATTACTCATAAATCCGAATTTGTTATTACCGTTGCTTCTGAACTAATGGCTATTTTCTGCATTGCTAATAACGAAGAGGAATTCCTTGATAGAACAGAGGATATTATTGTCGCTTATACATATGATGATGTTCCTGTTAGAGTAAGAGATTTACATATACGTGGCGCTATATATAAGCTTATGCATGCTGCTATGAATCCTAACCTTGTTCAGACCCTTGAAGAGAATCCAGTTCTTGTTCATGGGGGTCCTTTTGCCAATATTGCTCATGGTTGCAATTCAATCATTGCAACTAAGCTTGGTTTGAAACTTGCTGATGTTGTTGTTACTGAGGCGGGCTTCGGTTCTGATCTTGGTGCAGAGAAATTTTTGGATATTAAATGTCAAAGAGCTAATTTAAAACCAGACGCTATAGTTCTAGTTGCTACTGTAAGGGCTTTAAAACTTCATGGAGGTGTAAAGTTCGATGATCTTGATAAAGAAAATATTGAGGCTATGCGAGCTGGTGAATGTAATTTATGGAAGCACCGCGAAAATATGGACCTATTTAGTAACCATGTTGTTATAGCTATTAATAGATTTCCAAGTGACACTGACGCTGAAATTGATACTCTTCTTAAGGACATCGTGTCTAAAGGATGGATAGGCGTTGTAAATACTGCTGCCTTAGATGGTGGAGTTGGTGCTGAGCCACTTGCAAACGCTGTAAAAAAATGCCTAGACTTGAACGATAGCGTTTTCCATCCATTATATTCATTAGGTGATTCTAGTTTATCTATTAAAGACAAAATTGAATGTATTTGTCATAAAATCTATGGTGCAGGTAATGTTATTTATACAGATCTTGCTAATGAACAAATTAAAAAATACACAGAAATGGGATATGCAGATTTAGCTGTATGCATGGCTAAAACGCCTAACTCTCTCACCGATGACTCCAAAGTCCTTGGTGCTCCTACTGGATTTACTGTTACCGTACGTGAGGTACGCTTATCTGCGGGTGCAGGTTTTATTGTCCCTCTTACAGGCGCGGTAATGACTATGCCTGGTCTCCCTAAAGTTCCTGCTGCGGTTAAGATGTAATAAGAAATTATAAAAAAATAAAATAATTTTCAAAAAAATCGACTATAGCCCCTATTAAATATATGAGGGGCTTTTTTGTGCCCTTAGACAGAGAGTAGTCTATAAAACCTAGTTCGGTGTTTCACCAGCTGAGGTTCTTTTCCTGGTTTTCTCCTTGGTGAGGAGTGATACTCCGAACTATTAGAGAGGAGGTGAATCTATGGAATTAGTC
>CADBUF010000060.1 GCA_902797795.1 uncultured Erysipelotrichaceae bacterium | reverse complement strand
TGCCGCTGATAGCAGATATGCAAGAGATGGTCGTTATATCGAACAAATTGGATATTTTGATCCAGAAAAAGGTGTTGAAAACGCCGTCATTGATGAAGAATTAGCATTAAAGTGGTTGGCCCTTGGTGCTACACCATCAGAAACAGTCAAAGCAATGTTCAACCGTAAAGGTATCAATGCCAAAGCTGTTGAAGCAAAAAAAGGAAAATAATTAAATGGACTACGAGAATATCATTCATTCTTTAATTGATAGCATTGTCGATGATCCTTCCTCAATTCTCATTAGAGTTTCAAAAGGAACCACTGCTAAAGATGTTCTCATTATTATCGCTGCAGAGAAAAATGATACCGCACGTCTAATTGGACATAAAGGCATCATCGCAAATGCATTAAGAGAAGTTGTCGGTGTTGCAGGTAAAAGCGAAAATAAACACGTACATCTCAAATTTGAATCCTTTGAAGAAGAAAAGATGGGGGCATAACCTCCATTTTTTAGTTTATGGAATACTTAAGTGTAGGAAAAATAGTTGATTCATTTGGAATTGATGGAACAGTTAAAATATATTCCACCACTTCTTTTGCTTCAAAAAGATATAAAGAAGGAAATAAGGTATATATTCTTAACCCACAAGATTCTACTTTAAAAGAAGTTGAAGTTGTCAGTTTTAGACATTCTGGTTTTTTTGATTTTGTTAGATTCAAAGAGTTCACAACTCCGGAAGAAATAAAAGAAATGAAGGGCTTTGAAATACAGGTAATCAAAAATCAAAAAGATTTAAATGAAGGTGAATTTTTCTATAGTGACTTAAGAGGTTGCAAGGTAACCGATGAAAATAATAATGTTTTAGGAATAGTTAAAGAAGTTGAAGAATTTCCAGCACAAATTACATTAAGAGTGAAACGTGAAAAAGGTAAAGACTTCTTCGTTCCATTTATAAAAAACTTTATCAAATCTGTGAATATTGCCGATAAAACCATCATCATTTTCGTTATGGAGGGTTTATTATGAGAATCACCATTTTGACTTTATTCCCAGAGATGTTTGATGGATTTTTAACTAATTCAATCATTAAAAGGGCTATCTCTAAAAAGGTTGTTGAAATCGAAATCGTTAATATCAGAGATTACACAAAAGATCGCTATCACCGAGTTGATTCTGCTCCGGTTGGGGGTGGCGCTGGCCTTATCATGAAGTGCCAACCAATAGTTGATTGTTTAAATGATGTTAAAACAAATAACTCTCATGTAGTGATGCTTTCACCTAGAGGCAAAACCTATAATCAACAAAGAGCAAAGGAATTATCTAGATTAGATGATATTATCCTACTTTGTGGACATTATGAGGGAATTGATGAGCGAGTCAATAAATATGTTGATGAGCAAATCTCAATTGGTGATTATATTCTTACTGGAGGAGAAATTGGCTCAATGGTAATTGCTGATTCCGTCATTCGATTACTAGATGGTGCAATTGCCGAAGAATCGATTAATGAGGAATCGTTTGATAACGACTTACTAGAATATCCTCAATATACAGAACCATACGATTTTAATGGAGATAAGGTTCCAGATATCTTATATAGTGGTAATCACACCGCTATTAAAAAGTGGAGAGTTAAACAATCTTTAAATCTTACTAAGAAATATCGAAAAGATTTGTTTGATAAGCATCAATTAACAAAACAAGAAAAAAAGTTACTGGATGAAGGCGAAGAAAAAGCGAGTTGGGAACTCGCAGCTATAGAAAAGGGAAAGAAGTTTATTAAATAGGACTAGAATCCCATTCCACCTAATCCACCCATACCAGGCGGCAATTTGCCGCTTTTCTTATATTGTTCCATCTTCTTCATCATTTCTTTAGAAGATTCATATTTCTTTAAAACTCGATTAACATCACTAACTTGTTTTCCACATCCATTAGCAACTCTAATCTTTCTAGAATAATTAAATAAAGAAGGATCGTGACGTTCATCAGGAGTCATAGAATTAATAATAATTTCAAAATTGACCATTTCTTTTTCTGCGATAGCAAGTTGCTCGGGAGTAATTTTTGGCATACCTGGAATTAATTTCATTAATCCACCTAAAGAACCAAGCTTTTTAACTTGACGCATTTGCTCAAGCATATCATTTAAATCAAATTTACCAGAAAGCATTTTGTTAGCAGCTTTCTTAGCTTCTTTTTCATCTATTTCCTCTTGTACTTTTTCAACAAGAGTCATGACATCTCCCATGCCCAAAATACGATCTGCCATTCGATCGGCATGGAAAACATCTAAATCACTGACTTTTTCACCAACACCAGAAAATTTAATTGGTACACCGGTCATATGTCTAATACTTAAAGCCGCACCACCACGAGCGTCACCATCAAGTTTAGTCATAATTACACCAGTTAATGATAATAAATCATTAAATGCATTAGCGACATTAACTGCATCTTGACCACTCATAGCATCTACGACTAATAAAATTTCATCTGGAGAAATCTCGTTTTTAATTTCATTGAGTTCATTCATCAATTCTTCGTCGATTGCGATACGACCAGCGGTATCAATAATTAAAACGTCATAATGATTATCGAAGGCTTCTTTTTTGGCTTCAATTGCAATCTGAACCGGTGAAATATTAGTCCCCTTTTCAAAAACAGGAACACCTATTGATTTAGCAATTTGTTTTAATTGATCAATAGCAGCAGGACGATAGACATCGCCAGCAGCTAAAAGCACTTTTTTGTTAAGCTTACGAGACATTAAATATGCAAGTTTACCAGCAGTTGTAGTTTTACCACTACCTTGTAAACCTACTAAAAGAATAATCGTTGGTCGATTAGGTTGATATTGGATTTCGTTTTCTCCTCCGCCTAATAAACTTTCTAATTCTTCATGAACAATTTTAGTAATCATTTGGCTAGGATTGAGCTTTGTTAAAACCTCTTCACCAATAGCCTTTTCTTTAATATTATTAATGAACTCTTTAACGACTTTGTAGTTTACATCAGCTTCTAATAAAGCAATACGAATTTCTTTAAGCATTTCATCCATGTTGGATTCGCTTAAACGAGCTTGACCACGAAGCTTTTTGAAGATTCTAGATATTTTTTCGGACAAATTTTCAAATGCCATTGTTTAGTTCCTCCAGTATTTCTTCGATCAGTTGCTTTTGTTCGAGATTTGACAGTGATTTTTGTAATTTAAGGCATTTTTCACGTATATTTTCATTGCTTGATAATACGTGCAAAACAGACTCAAAATAATCAAGTTTTTTTAATGACTTATTCAAAGAGTCTTCAACAGCGGCTCTAGATACATTACGATTCTCACTTATCTCGCTAATTGATAAATCTGCTAAAAAATAGTCAACAAAAACATCCTTTTGTGACTTGCTTAAAAGTTCACCATATAGGTTAAAAAGTTTAGTGTATTTAATTGTCTTTTCAAACTTTTCCATTTTTATTTTTCTACGCAGAGTCCATAGATATAACTTTCTAAATCGAACTCTTTTAAATCTTCCATCTTTTCACCTAAGCCGATGAAACGAACAGGTACTCCTAATTCGTCTCTAATAGCTAAAATAATTCCACCTTTAGATGTACCATCCATTTTTGTAATAACAACACCAGTTAAATTAGTAACTTCAGCGAATGCCTTAGCTTGAACTACACCATTTTGTCCAGTTGTCGCATCAATAATTAAGAACGTTTCATGAGGAGCGTCAGGAATGACTTTACTAATAACGCGTTTCATTTTGGATAATTCATCCATGAGATATTGCTTGTTTTGTAATCTTCCGGCAACGTCAACAATAACCAAATCAATATTTTCATTTTTGGCTTTTGCCATTCCTTCGTACGCGACTGAACTTGGATCAGAATTATATGGACCAGTAACAATGCCAACATTTAATCTATCAGCCCATATTTGTAATTGTTCACATGCTCCAGCTCTAAAAGTATCTGCAGCCACAAGTAAAATTGATTTACCCTGATCTTTATATCTTTTTGCTAATTTAGCAATTGTGGTTGTTTTTCCAACTCCATTAACACCGACAACAAGTAAAACAGTGGGACCATTTTCTTGAAAGACAACATCAGTATTAGATTCGCCTTTATCCATATATCCTTTAAACATATGGTCTATTAAAATCTCATTAATTTCATCTGCGTCAGTGATATGTTTTTCTTTGCTTTCTAAAAGAACATCTTCAATGATTTTTAAGGTGAGTTTAACACCAACATCACTTTCAATTAATATTTCTTCTAATTCTTCAAAATATTCTTGGTTAACTTTCTTATACTTTTTGGAAAGGGAATTAAGCTTAGTTGAAAAATTCTGACGGCTTTTACTCATTCCTTCAGAATATGTGTCAATGTCTTCAGTTTGTTTTTTTGAAAACTTTTCTTTTAAAAAAGAAATTAATCCCATTAAATACTCCTTTTGCTAAGTGCGTCTTTGGCGGCAGCTTCTTCAGCGGCTTTTTTGCTTTTTCCAACACCTTTTCCTAAAACAATTCCATTAAAAAGAACTTGCACTTCAAAGGTGCGGTCATGAGCGGGACCGCTTTCTCCAACTAAAACATATTTAACAGCTTCACGATATTCAGATTGAATCTCTTCTTGTAATCTAGTTTTGCTATCAATAAGTTCGTCTATACCAGTGTTTACAATATCATCAAATAAGATGCTTTTAATAACGCGATAAGCGACTTCAATTCCCTGATCTAAATATAAAGCACCAATAAGGGCTTCAAAAACATCTTCAAGAATCTTGTCGCTTTTAATTAATTGTTCTTGTGAAATAGAATGTCCAATCCTGATGTATTCATAGAATTTATATTTACGAGAATAATTCGCTAATGATTTAGAACACACTAAATATGAACGAAGCTTGCTCATTAATCCTTGATCCATTTCACCATGGACCTTATATATAAGGTCGGCAGAAACAAAACCAATAACTGAATCACCAACAAATTCCAATCTTTCATAGTCGTGATGTTTGGTGTTTTGCTCGTTATTACAAGAAGGGTGAGTTAAAGCAAGTTCATAAACTGAACTGTTTTTAATAGAAACGCCAAAGCTTGAAAAAACACTAATGAATTCCATTAAATCCCATCCTTAATCTTGTTAGCGATATCTTTTTCTACTAATTTTTTAGCAACACGAATCGCACAGTACGTTGAATAGCAATCCGCATTACCATGCACTTTAACAACAACACCATTAACACCAAGAAGCATTGCTCCTCCAGTGGATTTATAATCCATGGTTTCGCTCATCTCTTTCATTCCTTTACGAACGTGGAGATAACCTAATTTAGTCCATAAATTCTTTTTGAAGGCATTTTTAATCATGCCACTCATCATTTTGGCCATGCCTTCACTAGCTTTTAAGAAGATATTACCGGTAAAACCATCAGTGACAACAACATCAGCAAAACCAGCTAAAGCATTTCTGGCTTCAATGTTTCCTTTAAAATGAGAATCAGTGGCTTCTAATAATTTATAGGCTTCTTTACCAACTGGAGAACCTTTTTTAGGCTCGGTACCATTACTTAATAAATATGTTTTAGGGTTTTCTACTCCTAGAATATGTTCGGAATATAATTCACCCATAACTGCAAATTGTCTAAGCTCTTCGGCGGAGTTTTCATTACTTGCTCCAATATCTAAAATAACAACTTTATGCCCTTTAACCTTAGTTGGGAATGGAGCAATAAAAGCTGCTCTATTTACACCAGGAATGGTTTTTAATAACAAAGTAGAACTAGAAAGGAATCCGCCAGTGGATCCACTTGAAACAACTGCGTCTACTTTTCCTTCCTTAGCAAGAGTAACAGTTTTATACATTGAGGAATTTTTCATTCTCATAACTTCTAAAGGTCCAGCTTCCATCGGGACAATATCAGGAGCGTCCACAATTTCACAAAGACCTTCTAGTTTTTTTAATTCTTCTTTTTTGCCTACGGCAACAATGGAGACATCCTTGTTATCTTTTAAAAATTCAAGGATTCCATCTACAATTGGAGCACTTCCGTTATCTCCACCTAAAGTATCAATCGCAATTCTAATCATATGTAAGAATATAACAAAAAAATAATTAAAAGTAAAACCTAATGGTTTTCTATTCATTATAAAAAGTTATGCCTTATAGATATCGCTTTGATCTATTAATCGCTTACAGTGGTTGATTATATATTGATATTCTGAGTTATTTTTATCTTTTAATATCGCTCTAGCGTCATCTCTAGCAACCACAAATATTTTTATATCATCAATCATATTTAAATATCTAAAATCAGGAATACCAGATTGCTTAATACCCACTAATTCACCAGGGCCTCTTAACGACAAATCTTTTTCGGCAATTTCAAACCCATCATTTGATTTCACTAAAATCTCTAATTTATCAGCTTCTTCAAAGTCAGAAACTGCTAAAATGCATATCGATTTATGACCATCTCTTCCAATTCTACCTCTAAGTTGATGCAAAGAAGCAAGGCCAAAAGAATTGGCGTCATAAATTACCATACAACTTGCGTTTTTAACATCAATTCCCACTTCAATTACTTGGGTGGACACTAAGATATCTACCTCGCCAAAGGCAAAATCAGAAAGGACTTTTTCTTTCTCTTCAGACTTCATTTTTCCGTGCAATAGCCCAACTTTTGCACCAAATTTCAGCACAAATCGCGCATAAAGTTTCTCCGCGGAATATCGTCCTTCCTCAGAAAATTCAATTAAAGGAGCGACAATATAGACTTTTCTATGTTCATTTAATGATTTACCTACATATTCAAAGATTTTATTATCTTCAGTTGAAAGTATTTTTGTTTCCACGTCACGCTTAATATTAGGGAATTTATATAGAGTTGAGATTTCTAAATCACCATAGATTGATAAGGCTAAAGAACGTGGAATAGGTGTAGCTGACATCATCAGTAAATCAGCGTGTTCGCCTTTATCTAAAAGTGCTTTTCTTTGGTTAACACCGAAGCGATGCTGTTCATCAATGATTACTAATCCTAAAGAAGAATAAACAATTGATTTAGTGAATAAGGCATGCGTGCCAATAATTATGTCGTAATATCCTTCTTCGATTTCACGATACAATTCTTTTTTCTCGCTAGCAGGAGTCGACCCTACTAATAAAGCTATTTTAAGTTTTGTATCTTTAAACAATTTTTTTGCATTTTCATAGTGTTGTTTGGCCAAAACTTCTGTTGGCGCCATTAAAGCACCTTGATCACCTCTAACATAATTGGCGTACAAAGCAATAAAAGAGACTAATGTTTTACCAGTACCAACATCACCTTGAAGAAGTCGATACATCAAAGAAGATTGATTCATATCTTCAATGATTTCTCTAGCGGCAATTTCTTGATCTTCAGTTAATTTATATGGAAGATTGTTTAAAAAACTAGCGCAGCTTGATAAATCAATAGGTTCTTTCTTTATCTTGGATAAAGATTTGTTTTCTTCTTTGATAAGTTGATTCTTTAAGGAGAATAATAATGCTTCTTCGTATTTTAAATATCTTAAACTTTGATGAAGTTCATCATAATTCTTTGGATGATGAGCGATATTAATAGCGGTCTCTTTATTTACCAATTTATATTTTTTACGATAATTAATAGGCACCAATGAGGCAATATGTCCTTTAAGTTCTTTTAAAGATTTATTAACTAAGGAAATATAGTCTTTATTCGCGTAATCTCTAGGAAGAGAATAAATAGGTCTAAGAGTCTTTTCTATTTCAATCTTCCCTTCAACTAAATTAATCATGTTGATAGAGTTCTTCTTTTTATCAAAAGTACCAATAATCGTATAATATTCGTTAAGTTTAACAATCTTAGGTAAATAAGGACGATTAAACGCAATGACTCTAAAATAAGTGTTATTAATTGTTAAAACATCAAAAGTCACAATTGAGGTTCTTTTAAATGTTTTAGAAATTGTGATATTAGAAATAACTTTACCGTATATAGTAACTCTTTCTTTATCTAACAAATCTCTTTCTCTAGTTAAAGAATAATCATCGTATCGACGAGGAAGATGATTAATTACATCATAATAAGAAAAAATACCCATACTACCAAGTAGATAATTAAGTCGCTTAGAGTTAGTTAATTTTTCTTTTGCCATAAAATAAAAATAACAACCTTACGGCTGTTATTCAACACCTACTAAGAAAGAATAGATATTTTGATGTCCTTCTTTAATATCAATATTTAAATCTGGATATCTCTTTTCAATCTCTTTTTTGGTTTCATATAAATCACTTCTTGAAACATCTTCACCTAAGAAGATTGTTAATAATGCACTATCATCATCAACCATCTTAGAAAGGAGTTCTAATAAGCAATCAAATTTATCAAGCGTGCCACAGACGATTTCTTTTTCAAAAATACCAATATAATCATCTTTAGCAATCTTAATACCGTTAAGTTCACAATCTCTAATTGAGAAAGTGACTTCACCACTTTTGATTCTCTTAAGAGAATATTTCATATTCTTAAGATTTTCTTCAGGATCATTTTCAGGATCAAAATTCAAAGCCGCAACAATTCCTTGAGGAATGGTTTTAGAAGGAATAACAAAGACGTTACGGCCATTTTCATTAGCTAAATCAGCGGCTTGATTAGCAGCCATAACAATATTTGAGTTATTTGGAAGAATGAAAATGTTTTCAGTATTAATCTTATTAATAGCAGAGAGGAAATCTTCACTACTAGGATTCATGGTTTGACCACCACTAACGATTAAAGAAACACCAATTTCTTTAAAATATTGAGAAATGCCGCTACCGCTACTAACAGCAATAATCGCGTTATGTTCATCAATATAATCGCTAATTTCAACTTTTTCTTCCTCTTCTTCATTAACTAAATCGACATGTTCTTCAACTTTAGCACCATTTTCAAGCGCGTGATGTTGTTCGGTCATGTTTTCAATTTTAAGTTTTAAGAATTCGCCGAATTGTTGAGCGTAAGTTAAGATTTCTCCAGGTGTAAGAGTGTGGACATGTACCTTAACAATGTCTTCATCTCTAACAACCACTAAAGAGCTACCGTGGGTATTAAGCCATTCGGTAAATCGATTTTGGTTAAAAATCTTTTTAACAGAATCTGGACCTAAAGACATAATGAATTCAGTACAATATCCAAATTCTTCCTCAGCAATACTAGCAGCGGCGGCGTTAAGAGTCGTACTAATTGAATCACTGTTACGATTAACAAATTCATCTTTGGAGGCTAAATACATACCTTCAATGATTCTCACTAATCCAGTACCACCGGAGTCAACAACACCAACTTCTTTTAAAACTGGAAGAAGTTCAGGGGTTCTATTTAATGATTTATTAGCTTCGGCTAAAAAAAGTTTTAAGGCTTTTTCAATCGCCATTCCTTCGACGACTTGTTTACCTAAAGCGGCACTAGATTCACGAATAACCGTTAAAATAGTACCTTCAACAGGTCTCATAACTGCTTTATAAGCTGCGTCACTACCAGCTTTGAAAGCTTGAGCTAATAAAGTAGCGTCAATTTCATCAACACCTTCAAGAACACTAGCAAAGCCTCTAAAGATTTGGGAAGTAATAACGCCAGAATTACCTCTAGCACCCATGAGTAAACCATGAGCAAAGGTTTTAGCGATTGTATAAAGATCAGCGTCATCTTTTAATTCGTTTATCTCGTTAGCCCCACTAGTTAAAGTGAGGTTCATATTAATTCCAGTGTCGCCATCAGGGACAGGAAAAACATTAAGCGCATCAACTTCTGGATAATGATTGAAGAGGTTGTTGCTCGCTGATAATAATAGTTGTTTTAATGTATAGTTATTAATTGTTTTCATTTTTAGTAAATCTTATGTAAATCTTACATAAGAGTAATCATTCTACTTAACTATTAATTAGTTGTCAAGTTCACTAATAATAGTGAAAAGAGAGCGTTTATTTCTTTTGATTATAGAAATGAAGGAGATTTAAGAATTCATTAATGATGTTTCCATACACTACAATCACGTGGTTGCCAAAGTCCTCACGCATCAAATTATAGATGCCTTCATCTTCTTCAAATTTAACTTCAATTTGAGTGCGGCAATAGTTAGAAAGTTTAGGATTATATACTATTTTGCCACTCATGAATAATGCACGATCAAGTTTAGGTGTTAATTTAACAATTGAAACATCACGTTCAGAAAGGTCTCCTCTAATTCCAATTCCTAACCCACTTTCAAAATGTGTCATGAAATTAATATTACTCACCATGTTTAATGGAACAGTACAATGAGCAAACAAAATATTTCCTGTCTTTAAATCAATTTTACTTGGATTAGCTTGGAAGGAAGTTTTATCACTAACAGCCTTAACAAAGAACATGGTGAGCATGCTAGGGACATCACCTTCACAAGTACCAATAATCCCTTCATCATTAAGCATCGCTAGAGCTAAACATGATGTATTTTTATATTCTTCAATTAAATCAAAGCAGCGGATTGTAAAACCTTTCAAATTGTATTTTTCGACAATACGTTTAATACCACTATAGATTTTTAAAGCACCATCAAGATATTCATTCCCTTTTCCTAATTTATTAATTGTGGAAAGTCGAGGAATATTGTCAATGATTCCTTTATCGATTTCTTCTTTTAATTCTTTAGTGGAAATATCAATTAAATTGATATTAAATTTCTTTTTTACTTCATCTTTATCAACAGTGGAAGCAATTAACCAATCACTTGGTTTGCCAATAATTCCTAAAGAAGCACCTTCAATATAATGTCTCGCGCTTAAAAGTTTAGAGATATTATTGATGGAGTCTGCTAATTCTTTTTCATTACCGAAAAGAATAATAGAATCTTCTTCTTTATTTGCTAAATAGGTTTTGATTTCAAAACACGCTGGTAAAGAATTGTTTTTACATGTTGATAATAAAATAATAGGGCGAGGAAGATCTTTTTCAATTTTGACGAAATGTTGTTCACTTCCCCCAGTTTCAATAAAAACAATGGAATATTGATTGTCTTTATCGCCTTCAACGAGTTCGATATCGTAATCAAATAATTCATTATTTAAGTCGGAGATGAATTGATCATCTTCTTTTTTAAAAGTGACATTTGGATCCAAAGAATTGGATAATCTAACTAAATTAATTTTCATATGAATTTATTATAATATATGGCTTTCTTTATTTACATAAAAAAAGCCCAGCGGCTCGCTATTTTTGCTCCGAAGAACTATCTTCGCCACTACAGTGCTTAACTTCTGTGTTCGGTATGGGAACAGGTGTGTCCACTGCGCTATCGCCACCAGACTTTTTTTAGAGAACTATTGTTCTCTGAAAACTAGATATTAATACATTACTCTTTCTTTTGTTAAAGTTAAACATAAATCTTACTTATGGACTCTTAATAAAAATCTTAGAAATTAAGTCCTCG
>CADBUF010000059.1 GCA_902797795.1 uncultured Erysipelotrichaceae bacterium | reverse complement strand
TCTCGCTTCTTGATATGTCATAACATAATCGCTTTGACTGCCTTTTGGTTTGACTAACGTTTGATGGTCATAGCTATCAAGGAGGTCTAACGCTCTTGTATATTCATCAATAACTTTGGTTAATTCTTCCTTATCAATATTTAAAGAATAAGAAAGCATCCTATTTTGTATGTCGATTACTTTACCAAGATTATCTAATCTTTTTTGATTAACTGCATAGCCCTGGATTAAGTAATCTTTTAATACTTTGTTGGCCCATTTTCTAAAAAGAATGCCTCTTTTTGACCTTACTCGATAGCCAACAGAAATAATCATATCCAAGTTATATAACTTAGTCGTGTAACGTTGAACACCCAACGAACCCATATGTGCGCTTTCCGCACATGTGTTTTTTCGCTCTAATTCTCCATCTTTATAGATACCCGCAATATGTCTTGTAATACGTGTTCTATCCGTGTCAAATAACAAAGCCATTTCTTCTTGTGTCAACCATACCGTTTCATTTTCTTTATCAGCGCGAACATCTAAAGTGAAATCATCATCTACAAACTTGACTACTTGGTACTTATCCATAAGGATTCCTCCTTTCATTATTATTATAGCATTTTTGATATTTTATTCAATTTTATATTGAATAAATCTAACATTTTTGCTATGCTGGTTCGATTCCAGCCACCTGCTCCAAATGATTTGAAAACAGTGTTATCAACTGTTTTTTTAATCAATTAAATTATTCAGGAATGTGCTGATTTAAATAATTAATAGCGTAATCATATCTTTGTTCAAAGAAGGAACGAATTATGTTTACCTTTTCTAGGAAATAAGTTTCATCATAATCGTTATTCACAAAGCGCTTATAGTTTTTCACCATCGGTTCATTTAATAATGATTCTTTTTTTAAAAGATAAGCGTTTACTCTATCATAAGAAAAATTATCTTGACCAATTCTTATGAACGTTTCTCTAAATAAAGTTTTAAATGTGGCGTTATTAACAAGCTTAGATAACAATAAGCCAAGCAAACAATCATCCTCTAATGGTCCGCTTTTCCAATGTGAACTTTTTAAGAACGGATCAACATAGGCCGCACACTTACTAGGAAGAATATTGCTAGAGTCATCCGTATCATACATCATGAAATGCCACTTAGAAGTTGATGAAGAAATGTCTTTATATAATCTGACATTATTCCCTGGCCAATCTATATTTCCAACATATAATTGTGTGGACATATAGGAAGCAAATTCTTCCACATCAATATATTGCTTAGCTAACTCATAATTTTCTTCATCAATAAAATCATGATTTCTAAAGAAATCAATTAATTCTTCGTAATAATGATAATCTTCTATTTCCCCTTCATCTATTTCGTCATTTCGGATTATTAATACATTATTATTGTCTATCCCATAATGCTCTTCGACATAATGGTCAGAAAACCTTTCTTGTAAATTATATATGCCCCAATATTCTCCATTTAAAAACACAACAGTAGGCATACTTCTTTGTACACAAAAGTCTTCATCAACACTCATGTCTTGGTTCAAAGAATCTCTTATTTTAGTGAGATCAGTATCACGATAACCGCCACTTCTGAGCATTAATGACTTAGCATTGATATTATCAAAGAATTTATATCCAATTGTTGATGAACCACTATATTCTTTGCGGGCATAAAGATTAAAAGATTTTTGGTTAAATGCTCTTGACCATCCACCATGGATTCTTATGCCAATGTTTTGTTCTAAACACAACTCTTTATTCGCATCAAAATATTTAAAGTTTGCTTCTCTTTCCCATTCTTTTCCCTTTTGTTGGTAATTGGCGGGATATGTTTCTGGATAACCTGTATGTTCTGATTCATCATAGATTTTTCCTAATACATAAATGCCTTTTTCGTAATCAAATAAATCGTCATCGTTAATATTTAAAGAAATAACCGGCATGTTGCTATAACCACTTTTATTTTGAAAGCCGACGAAATAATTAAAATGATAAATAGCGCTTTGCGCTTTACTTTCTCTATTAATAGCAATAGCTTTAACAATTTGACATTTATCAACTAATTCTTCCGGATAATATATATCAAGCGGAGATATATTATTCATTAAAGAATAATAATTTGATTGGCTTGAAACATCATCAATAATTATTGGACACTCATATAAAATTGATTCTTGAGTTGGATCACTATTATCAAGCGTGTAATAAATATCAAATCCAAGAGGCGCTAGTAATGTTAGTTGAAATTTTTCATCATAAAAGCCACTTTGGTGGTCCGCTAAAACATATCCTTTTCTTTCAATAGCGTTATAAGTAGCGTAATAAACAATATCTTTTACGACAGGTGTCAACTCTTTATCCCAACCATTAAATTCATAGTCGTATACTTCATCACTCAATTTAGTTGGTGTTTGTCCGTCGTAATGAGGAATGTCTCCTTCTTTAACTTTGGTATCAACTTCTAAAATGGTATTGTCTTCATTTACCCAAACAACTTGATAAAAAACTTCTTCTGGTGTTTTAGAGCACGAAGATAGCAAAAACAAACTGATGAATACTAAACTTTTACTCTTCATATCTACCATAATTATATCAACAGTTTGTTGCTATAAAAAGAGCACAAATCGTGCTCTTTTTCTAATTCATTAAATGTTAGCTAACGCATTCAAGCGATTAAAGATTTATAAATTAATGTCTCATGAATCTATCAACGAGACGTGGATCGATACTTTCCATATCAATGATAATTAAAACATCGCAACTATTGAATTCGTAATCAATAAATCCTTCGCTAGCCACATTAGCGCCAAGCACCAAATATCCCTTCATTAATCCCGGCATATCACTATCAGCGTAACTAATAGAAGGATCAGCAACAAGAGGGTAGCTATTTTTTATCGCACGAACGTTGAATTTCTTATCAGCGCGATTACTTGCTAAATAGCCAAATGCTTTTTTATAAATAGATGGATCGGTTCCGTGAAAAGAGGCTGTGCCAATCGTATAACGGCAATGGTTTTCTTTCGCGTAAAGGAATATTCCTTTCCAAATCAAAGTGATAACCATTCCATCACGATAATCGCCGTGAATAACAGCTCTACCAATTTCTGCTACTCCATCAGGATCAGCTTTAATTGAAGAGACATCAAATTCGTCTTCTAATTTAAACGGATGCCCTTTAGATGTTTCTTTTGTCGCAAGTCGATATGTACCAACAATTTTATTAAGTGCTTTATCAATAACGATTAAAGAATCACAATATTCATCAAAGCCATCATCATCAAGGCCTTCTAAAGGAAGAGATGGATCAAATTCTCTTAAGAGATAATCATAACGAAGTTTTTGAACTTCTTTGATTTCATCAGGGTTATTTTTATCTAATAAGCGTAATAAATAATTTTCGTTTTCTGCTTTTACCATGCCTCTATATTATATAAAACCTACTTATTTTGCTATTATTTTTGAATGTTATTATAATAAGAACATGAATTTTGAACTATTAGTCGCTACAAATAACGAGCACAAATTAAAAGAAATCAGACAAATTCTTTCCCCGTTTCATATCACTGTTTATGGCATGAAAGATTTAAATATTGATATTGGCGAAATAGAAGAAAACGGAAAGACATATTATGAAAACGCTTTAATCAAAGCCACCGCCTTACAAAAAGTTACAAAGATGCCAGTCATCGCGGATGACACTGGTTTAGAAATTAAAGCATTGAACAATAAACCGGGTTTATACACCGCTAGATTTGCTAAAGAGCATGGGGGACACGAAGGAGCGTTTAAAGAAATATTTAAATGTATAGAGAACAAAGACCGCTCCGCTGAATTTGTATGTGACATTGTTTTGGTTAATGTTGAAGACAAGCCTTTAAAATTTGAAGCACGCATAAAAGGTCATATCGCTAAAAACGTTAATGGAGAAGGCGGGTTTGGATACGACCCAATCTTCATTTGTGATGAATTAAATAAAACCTATGCCTCGATGAGCCAAGAAGAAAAAAACCGGGTTTCTCACCGCGGTAAAGCTTTAAATAAATTAATAACTTATCTAAAGATAAACAATTTGATATATTAATCGATTCTCATCTTTCTCTTCTTTAAAGTAGATTTCCAAGAGAAATGTAAAACAAGGAAGATAATAAATAAAATAAGGAAAACACCAGCCCCTAACAAGGAAATAATGAAGTAGAGGTTACTTTTACTATATAAGAAGTATGAAGCAAGACCACTACCAACGGAAATCAAAAGGAATAAAATCACTAAGAAAGTTGATACTTTCTTCGCTCTAATAATTGGGGTGTAATCTTTAAAGACTTGATTTTGAATAACTCTACTACCCTTTGTTTCGCTTAATGAAGGAAGCCTTTTTCTAAGCAAACGCATCGAGATATTAGATTGAGATGTTTCTAATTTTTCAAGATAGACTTTGTCTTTGACAACTTTTGTCACCTTAAAGCCTTCTCCGGTTGCTAAATATTTAGGACTTCTAAAGAAGATTTCGCGATCAGAAATGCTATGGCTCATTAAGTTGTGGAAGACATCAGTGTTTTGAGAAACATAATTGTTTTTAATGTCCACAAGACGAGAAAGAATATCCTTTTTAAAGTCAATGATGTCGTTTAAATGACGAAGGTATAATCTTAAGCATTCTTCATCATAAAAAGAGTCTCTGATGGTTAATCTTTTTAATAAAGCGGTATCGTATTCATCTAAAGCAAAATTAATTTTCTTAAGAATAGACATGTAGCTTCCCGCTTCTTCTGCTCCTTTATATTCGATTTGCGCAAGAAGTTCGCGTGCTTCTACTAAAAAAGATTCACGAACTTTTGAAGTATATATCAAGCAAAGAATACGACCTAATAATGACTTATAATTATTCTTTTCAATTTCAAGGACATCTGCGTATTTTTGGTAAGCCGTGATAGGGTCACATGCCACAAACAAAGAATTGTCAGCTTTATTGACCATTTTGTTAATAACATTATCATATGTTTCAATTGCTTTATGAGGGTCGAGTTCTTTCATACAGAAAGGGCAATAAACCACACTAGCGTCTGAATTAACAGGAAAAATGCGGTGTTCTAATCTACCCTTAGAATAACAATATGGACACAATCCTTTTTTTGTTCCCATACACAAAATTATAATAATAATTTTAAAAAAGACAAATAGAATATATAATTTTAAAGATGAAAATTGTTAATAACTCTTCCTTAATTAGTTATATCGAATCACTTATTGAAACAAACAACATCAATATGTCTATATCTGATATGATGAGTGAAATCATTGGAAACACTACTTTATTTAATAAAAACGAAATTAGTGCTTTGATGAAGAAATTTAATCTATCAGACAAAGAAGTTATAAATAGTAAAATAAGTGACTATTTTGATATTGATCTATCTAATGAAGAAGATGAAGAAATATTCACCAAACTGATATCTAATAATATCAGTAAAATTAACCCAGAAAGCTATTTCAATAACCCCTATTATAAAAATATTAAAATCTCTTCCATCAAAGAGGACGATTATGAATTAGTAAATGATAAATATCAGGCATATGAATTATTTCCATACAAAGATATGAGTGTGTCAAATTCGTATAAGGAAATTAATTCGTTTGCTTACTTTGATAAGGAATTCCCCTTTCTTGCAATTAATAAAAATAAAATTACTTGGATGAGTATTACTCCTAATGAAATAGAAACAATGTCTAAATCATTAGAAGAAATAAAAGGAAAGGTTATTGTATGTGGCCTAGGACTAGGTTATTACCCTTATATGGCCTCCTTAAAAGATGACGTTAAAGAAATTATAGTTATTGAAAAAGACAAGAAGGTTATATCTCTATTTGAAAAATATCTCCTTCCTCAATTTGTTCACAAAGAAAAAATCAAAATTATCAATAAAGATGCTTTCGAATATCTTAAAGAAACCACTTCTTTTGATTATTGTTTTATCGACTTGTGGCATGACCCTTATGATGGAGTGGAACTATATCTTAAAAGTAAGTCATTAGAAAAAGAGGGTAAGAAATATCATTACTGGTTAGAATCATCTTTTTACGCGTTGTTTAGAAGATGCTTCATTTCACTACTAGAAGAGCAACTTGCTAGAGCAAAAGAAGACTCATATAAAAATGAAAAATCAGTGACTGATAGAATCATCAATAAGTACTACTATAAAACAAAAAATCTCGTCATTGACAACGAATCAACTTTACGAGATTTATTGAGTGATAAGTCTTTACTTAATTTATTGAAATAAATTACTTAATAACGTTCAATTCTTCAGTAAGAGATTGAACTTTTTTATATATTTCTTTGATGTCTTCCCCAACAAAGAATTGACCATCACGGTATAAGATTTTGCCATTGACCATAGTTAATTTCACGCAGTCTTTTCCGCCGGCGTACACCAAATTATTAATAATATTATTAATAGGTTGCATACTTGGTCTAGATAAATCAATCATAATTAAGTCTGCTAATTTATTAACTTCTAATGTATCGGCGTCAACTAATCCCATCGCTTTAGCGCCATTAACTGTAGCCATTTTAATAACTTCAAAAGCAGGAATAGAAACAGGATCCATATTCTTGATTTTTTGCAAACCAGTAACAAGATACATCTCTCTAAACATATCAAGCGCGTTATTACTAGCAGGACCATCTGTACCTAAAGCAATAGTTACTCCAGAAGCAAGTAGTTTTTTAATCTCTGCTATTCCACTAGCGAGTTTCATATTGCTACTAGGATTAGAAACCACAACAACATCATGTTTTTTGATTAATTCTATATCGTGATCACTTAAATAAACACCATGGAATATTGCACCACCTCGATCAAAGAAATGAAGCGAATCAAAGAATTCCATTGGAGTCATTTTTCTTCTATTTAAGCAATCTTCAACTTCACTAATGGTTTCGCTTAAATGTGTATAGAAAGGTGATTTAGTTTTTTCTAATAACACACTAGTGTTATCAAACATATCGTCTGTGCCTGTATATTCTGCATGCATACCAATAACGACTTTGTTTAAAGAAGTTTCATAATTATTATCTTCAACAAGTTTTAATACTTCATTAATTGGTCTAGCAGTTTTATCATACATTCCTAAAGAAACACTTCTAAAACCAAATTCATTGCATGTATCAATAAATTCTTGTGGGAAGAAATATTGATCAAGTACCGCGGTAATACCACTAGAAAGATATTCAAGAATAGCGACTTTTGCTAATTCTTTTACGCAACCTGCGCGAAGGTTATTTTCGCGTGGAAAGATTTCTTTAAATAACCAATCATGAAGAGAAGAATCATCTGCCTTACTACGTAAAAATGTCATCGCACTATGAGTGTGAGCGTTTTTAAATCCAGGCATCAGTAGATTACCATCGCAGTCAATTACTTGATCAAACATCCCTGTTGGTAAATTACTACCTATATAAGAAATACGATTGCCACTAACAACGAGATGTCCTTCTTTAATACGATCATCCACCATTGTTAATATTTTTGCGTTTTTAAATAATATTTTCATAATAAATACCTTGTGTTCAATTAGATTATAATTGCTAACCATTAACTGTAAAAAGAAAAAATCAAATTTTAAGAAATTAAATAATGTATTTATGATTATGTTATGGTATATTAACTATCGTTCACTTGATGGAGTAGTACCCAAGTTGGTGAAGGGGCTTCCCTGCTAAGGAAGTAGATCGGGCAACTGGTGCGAGAGTTCGAGTCTCTCCTACTC
>CADBUF010000058.1 GCA_902797795.1 uncultured Erysipelotrichaceae bacterium | reverse complement strand
TATTAGAGAGGAGGTGAATCTATGGAATTAGTCATCTTATTCCTCACGGTTTTTGTTTCACTAATCGTGGCCATAAAAAAATGACTATCTTGAGATAGCCCTTTACTAATAAAAGAATAACCTCGAAGACGTCTTTTTGTCAATGTTAGAAAGGGTATCATGAAAAAAATAATCATCAAGAACATATCTAAAATCTATAAAATTGGTAAAGACAAAGACTTTTACGCTCTCAAAAGAATAAATTTGGCATTTGATGATACTGGATTAGTGATTATCGCAGGAAAATCTGGAAGTGGTAAATCAACATTACTAAACATTCTAACTAGAATTGATAATCCTTCTAGTGGGGATGTGATATTTAATGGAAAGAGATATTCAAAATTAAAAAAACACAAGTTGAATAAATTCTATAACAAAGAAATTGGGATAGTTTTTCAAGAATATCATCTTCTAGAGAATCAAAGTGTTATCTTTAATGCTCAATTACCACTTTTAATAAGTGGAGAAAGTAAGAAAAAATCTACAGAAAAAGCTAAAGATATACTTAAATCTGTTGGAATTAAAGAGGAATTACATTCTTTAATGGCGAACAAGCTTTCTGGCGGAGAAAAGCAACGTGTTGCAATCGCTAGAGCAATAATCAATGATCCAAAGGTTTTATATTGTGATGAACCAACGGGAGCATTAGATACAACTAATACAAAAGTAGTTTTTGAATTACTTAAAAAAATAAGTAAGAAGAGACTTGTTATTTGTGTTACACATAACCTACCTATCGCTAAAGAATACGCAGATAGAATTATTGAACTTAGTGATGGTCATGTTGCTTCTGATATATCAATTAATCCTATAGAAAATAATGTAATAACAAGGGAGCATAAGCAAAAATCTAGGCATAATAATTGGACAAGCAAAATACTATTAACAAATTATAAAAGGAGAGTTAGAAGAAACGTGTTTTGCATCCTTTCTTACTCCATATCTTTAATTATGCTTTTATTAGTTGTTGGCTTTATTACTAATAAGGATCGCGCCATTAAAGAAGCAGGTTCAAGACAATTAGATTTTGGTAGTGGCTTATTATCTGAAGAGGTTAAAACATCAAGCGCCGGAATGTTGACCTTAACCAAGTCAAATAGACCAGATATAGATAAAGTAAAAAATAATAGTAAAATAAGTAATTTATTTGAGATTTGTCTAAATTTCTCGACAATTTTCCCTCAAAATATGCAAATTTCATATCAAGACTATATAGTACAAGATATATTGATAAACCCTATTTATTCATTTGATAACACACATATAGATTACACACTTTTAGATAATGGATATTTTCCTAATTCTGATTCACTTGATGAGGTAGTGATTAATGAATTGGCGTTTTCTTATCTTTGTTCACAATTAAATAAAAATGTTCTCTTTGAAGAGTTTGAAATTGCTAATAAATATCTCACAACTTATGTTGACGAATATGATAATGAAATAAGTGATACTTTTGTTTTTAATAGGAAAGTTAAAATAGTAGGAATAGTTAAAGAAATCAATTACTTGCCAAGTCCTAAAATGTATTATTCCCATCAAGCATTGGAGAAGTTTTTAACTGAATCTGTTTTAGAAAATCTATCAACCTACAAAGGCAAACAAATAACATGGTATGACCGCATTGCTGAATGTGATAATAATTCGCTTTTATCATCTTACTCATATCGATTATTTTTAAAGAACTATAACTATAAAAACCAACTATTTAACAACATTGATTTTGGATACAATCTTGTTTTTACTAGTCAATCATTGATTTTATGTGATTCTCTTATTGGTTTTTTACAAGTGGCGGAGTATGGAACCATCCTCTTTTTAGCAATTACTATGCTTGGAGCGATTCTTATTTTAAGCATTATGTCTTTCGCAAGTTATTCTGAGGATCATAAATCAAGCGCTATCTTGTCTTCTTTAGGGGCAAGCAATGATGACATTTCCTCTATCTATTTATTTGAATCGTTGATTAATGGAATTATTTCCGTTCTATTATCTATCCTCCTATCTATCCCTCTATCTAAATTAATTAATTTGCTCATTAACAAAAAAATAGACCTTAATAATTTGATTGTCGTTTCACTAAATTCTTTTTTAAACATTAAATTCCTATTTCCAATAATTATGATTTTCCTAACGTTCATTATTTGTTTATTTTCAACCATTCTTCCGATTCTATTTTCAAAAAGAAAATCACTAAAAGGAGAACTGCAGAATCTATGATTGAACTTATTAATGTTACAAAAAAATATAATGGTAGGGCTGTTGTTAAAAATATCAGTTTAACCTTTCCGCGTTATGGTCTTATTGTAATTAACGGCCCATCTGGATGTGGTAAAACAACACTTTTTAATATTTTGAGTGGCTTAGTTGATTTTCAAGGTGATGTAAAACTTGATGGCAAGAGCTATCAAAATATGACAAAAAACGATAAAGAGATGCTTAGAAACAAAAAACTTGGTTTTGTATATCAGGACTATAAACTCTTTGAATTCGAAAATGTTAAAGATAACATCCTCCTTTCTATTAATCTAAGTAGTGTTGATACCGAAAAAAAGAAATTAAAACGAGTCCAAGATTTACTTAACCTAGTCGGATTAGCTAAAAAAGAAACTGCTAAAGTCACTTCTCTTAGCGGTGGCGAAAAGCAAAGAGTAGCAATCGCTAGAGCTTTAGCGAACTCCCCTAACATCCTTCTATGTGATGAGCCAACTGGCAATCTTGATGAAATGAACTCTACAAGAATAATGGAATTACTAAAAAAAGTTAGTTCCTCTTCTTTAGTTATCGTAGTTTCGCATGATGAGATATTAACTCAAAAGTACGCTGACGAGATTATTAAAATGTCAGACGGAGAAATTGTTGATATTTTATATCAAAATAAAGCTAAACATAATTCATACTTACCAGTTATTAAGCTCAAATATAACGACAAGAAAAGAACCCTCCCTTTCAAGTTTTTGTTTGATCACACAATAAACTCAATTAAAAGAAGAAAATGGAGAACCATCTTTATTACAATTTCTACTTCTTTTGGATTATTAGGAGTTGGATTAGCAACTTCTTTAAGAGATGTTATCTCATCTAATCTATATCGCAATTATTCTTCTATTTTAGATACTGACAAAATATTTATTACTCCCAAAAATCCAAATATTGATAAAGACTATATATTTTCTGCGAGTTATGAAGAAGTTATGGATCTTAAAACTTCCACTAAGGGAGTATCAAATTTAGGAGTGTATTATTGGAATATTGATAATTTATTTGCTACTCAAGATTACCTCTATCTTGATAAAGGAAATAATAAAAATCAATTCGGTTTATATAATGCATCTTTAATTAATGAATTTGGTCTATTAAAAGATAGCAATAAAGAGTTTTATCCAAATAATCCAATTGAGATTGAGGATAATGATTTTGTTCTAGCCATGCCAATAACCGACATTAATGAATTGTGTTTTCAATTGCAAATTACACGTTCCATTAATACACTGAGCAATTATCTACTTTCTAATGACTTATATTTCACTTTTGTTTTTACTAATTTGAATTGGAATTACTCGATTGAAATACCTTTAAGATTAAGAGCGTTTTGTTTATCAGATAGACCATTAATCTTTCATTCAAACCCATTATGGAATGAATATATTTTTGAAGATGTTTGTTTATTGTCTTCGACTGAAAAAATAAATGTAAATTCTTCAAGGCCATGGGACTTAAAGAAGACATATTATTTAAATTTCGTTAACGATAGAGATACTTTCTTGTCGCAATATCGTTTTTCAGAAATTGATAATACTTTAGATTTTGAGTTGCTCGATAAGAAATATTATCCAAATTTGTATAAAAACGAACATTCTTATAACTGTAATCGCTTAGCGGTTATTCACCGTTCTAACAAAGATGATATACCTTCTTTTTTAGGTAAATACTTTAAGAGTATATCGCCATATACCCATAAGATAACATATGGATCAAATTATGGTTACTCCATCTATGAAGAAAACTTAATGATGGGCTTTTCTCGACTCTCGTTTCTAACATATAAAGAAGAGGAAGCCTATGAAATTAGTGAGAAGATGAGCTTTGTAAAATATGAGGACGCTTTTAACTACAATGTACCCTCAACTATCATTGAAGGGCATTTCTCTAAAAGCTTTTCAAATGGATTAGTTTTTGAACCGCGTTATAGCCTAATTACAGGTAGGGAGCCCGCTAATTTTCAAGAAATTGTCGTTTCTTCCTCGCTTATAAAAAGGCTAAATATTACTAATCCATTAAATAGCGTTATCTATTTTTCTTTTCCTACAAGTGAGATTCTTCTTCCAACTGGTTATCTATCTCGCGAATATGAAATTGTCGGATTAAAAATAGTGGGTATTTCTGATAGCAATAAATACGCACTTTCTCATAAAGAAGAGTGGTCGATTTTATTCTTCCAATCGATGTTAGGCATTTCCACATTCGATTTAAGAATCAATTCCCTCGCTATTCAAATTGAAGAAGGAAAAGAAGATGTAGTTATTGAAAAGATAAATAGAGCCTTTCCTCATTTACATATATCTGCCCCACTCAAGGAAATTAAAAACAGCATTGATAAAGTTTGCACTTATATCGAAATTATTATGTTAGCGGTTTCTATCAGTAGTGTGATTATTGCCTCATTAATTTTAATAATTTGTAATTATCTCCATTTTATAGAAACCAAAAAAGATATTGGTCTAGTTAGATGTCTTGGAGTTAAAGAGAAGGAGAGTAGGAAATTTGTGTACGCTCATTCGTTTCTTATGACATTTCTGTCGTTTCTTTTCGCTTCAATTGAGCTGGTCCTTATCCTTCTATTTCTTTCTAAAAGTTTATCTTCTACTTTAGAGATTGAAAATATCTATGTCTTTAATCCAATTTCGCTTTTATATATGTTCTTATTAAGTCTATTTATATCTCTTATATCATCGCTCATTATCTCTACAAAAATTTCTAGATTAGACCCACTTGAATGTTTAAGATAATTTCTCTTTTATAAAAGAGGCTATTCTAATATAATATACGTTGATAAAATCAAAAGGACTTATTGAAGATGGGATTAAAAGCGGGAATTGTTGGACTACCTAATGTTGGTAAATCCACTTTATTTAATGCGATTACTAATTCGCACGTTGAGGCTGCTAATTATCCGTTTGCAACGATCAATCCAAATACAAGAATTGTTGCCGTTCCAGATGAAAGACTGGATTTTCTTGTTAACATTTTTAAACCAGAAAGAACGATTCCGGCAACAATTGAATTTTACGACATTGCAGGTTTAGTTAGAGGAGCTTCTAAAGGAGAAGGACTTGGCAACCAATTCTTATCGCATATTCGTGAATGTGATGCGATTGTTGAAGTTGTGAGATGTTTTAAAAACGCCGATATTATTCATGTTGAAGGTGGAGTTGACCCAATTAGAGATATTGAAGTCATTAATCTAGAACTTGTTATGGCGGATTTAGACACCGTTAACAAACGAATCGAAAAAATTGAAAATAAAGCCCGTATCTTGAAAGATAAAGAAAGCGTTATGGAAATGAGCGCGCTTACTCCACTAAAAGAAGCTTTAGAAAATGGAAATGCCGCTCGTAATGTTTCTTTAACTCAAGAGCAAGAAGAGATTGTGAAAAATTATCATCTTCTCACTAAGAAATCGATTATTTATGTTGCAAATGTTGGTGAAGAAGACTTGATGGATATCGATAACTGTGAGCTCTATAACTTAGTTAAAGAATACGCTAATAAAGAAGGAAATGAAGTTATTCCTGTGAGTTGTGAAATTGAAAGTCAACTTTCTGAACTCCCTAAAGAAGAAAGAAGCGAATTCTTAAAAGATTTAGGGATGTCCGATAGTGGATTATCAAGATTAATTAAGGCTACTTATAAATTACTGAATTTATCTACATTCTTCACTGTTGGTGCTGATGAGTGCCGTGCATGGACATTTACTAATGGGATGAGTGCTCCTAATTGTGCCGGTATCATTCACACTGATTTTGAACGTGGATTTATATGTGCTGAAGTTTATACTTATGATTCAATTCATGAATTAGGAAGTGAAGTAGCAGTTAAAGAAAACGGCAAGCTTCGTACCGAAGGTAAAGGATATTTTCCTAAGGATGGGGATATCATGTTTTTCAAATTTAATGTATCAGGTAAAAAATAATGGATTATCGTGTTGGTTTTAGTAAAGATATTCATCAATTGGTTGAAAATAGAAAACTTATCATTGGAGGCGTAGTTATTCCTTTTGAAAAAGGAGAACTCGCCCATAGTGATGGTGATGTTTTATTTCATGCTTTATCAGAATCTATCTTAGGTGCTTTAGCGTTAGGTGATTTAGGAACTCATTTCCCGGATACCTCTAAAGAGACTCTTAATATGGATAGCAGTGTCATTGTTGCTAAAGTTGTCTCAATGATGAAAAAAGAGGGCTATAAGGTAAATAACGTCGATATTTTTATTTCTTTAGAAAGGCCAAAACTAAAAGATTATATCTCACAAATGAGAAAAAATGTTGCCTCTTTATTAGAAATAAATATTGATCAAGTTTCTATTAAAGCAGGAACAAATGAAAAGATGGGTCCAGTTGGTGAAGGATACGCAATTGAAGCGACATCAATGATCCTTCTTAAAAAAGAATAAAATTATTGCTAATTAATTAGTAATAAGTATAATGAAATGTTCGATATGGAAATTAAGGAATTATTAAAAATAAAATTAGTCAACGCTCTTAAGGAATTAGGAGTGGATTTAAAGATAGAAGATGTGGTTGTTGAAGACTCCAAAGACAAAACACACGGTGATTATGCTTCTAACGTTGCTTTAAAATTTTCGCGCTTATTTGCTAAAAATCCTAAAGAAGTCGCCTCAATGATTGAAAACAAGATTGATAAAGAAGGAATTGACCACATTGAAATTGCTGGCCCTGGTTTTATCAATTTCTACATGAAAAATGATAGCCTCACTAGTGTTGTTTCTAAAATTATCAAAGAAGGCGATAATTTTGGTAAGGGAGAAAAGAAAAACATTAAAGTTAATGTTGAATTTGTCTCCGCTAATCCTACTGGTGATTTACACGTCGGTCACGCTCGTGGAGCAGCCATTGGAGATGCTATTAGTCGTATCCTTACTTTTGATGGATATGACGTTACTCGTGAATATTATATTAATGATGCCGGAAATCAAATCGATCACTTAGGTGAATCTATTGAGGCACGTTATAAAGAAATATTAGGTATCCCTACCGTTTTCCCTGAAGATGGATATCACGGCGAGGATATCAAAGTTGTTGCTAAAAAGATATACGATGAATTTGGAGATAAAATTCTTTCTTATCCAGATCCAATGAAATTCTTTAAAGAAAAAGGAATGGAATTAGAACTTGATAAAATCAAAGAAGACCTCGCAAAATTCAATATTGTTTTTGATGTCTTTAGTAGTGAAAAAGTTATTAGAGGAAATGATGCGATTGAAAAAGAAATCGAATATTTAAAAGATTATGTTTATGTCGATGGAGGAGCTAAAGTTTTAAAAACAACTGCCTTCTTAGATGATAAAGACCGCGTCATTGTTAAAAGCAATGGTGAATATACATATTTCATGCCTGACATTGTTTACCACGTAAATAAATTATCTCGTGGATTTGATAAATTAATTGATGTTTTAGGCGCTGACCATCATGGTTATATTAATCGTATGAAGAGCGCGCTCATGATGCACGGATACGACAAGGATGTGCTCGACATTGAACTCATTCAAATGGTGAGAATGATGAAAAATGGCGAAGAATTCAAATTGTCTAAACGCACAGGTAATGGTTACACATTACGTGAATTATGTGAAGATGTAGGTGTAGATGCTGCGCGTTATTTCTTTGTGATGAGAGCGGCCAGCGGCCACCTTGATTTTGATCTTGACTTAGCGGTTAAACAAAGCAGTGATAACCCTGTTTATTACGCTCAATACGCTCACGCTAGATTATCATCAATTCTCTCTAGCGCAAGTGATATCAAAATTGATGAAAGTGGAGCACTTTTAAAAGAATACAGTGAACTTGAGCTCGTTAAGAAATTAGCATCTTTTAACGACGTTGTTAAAGGGGCCGCAAAAGAAAGAGCACCATATAAAATTACTAACTACATTCACGAATTAGCGGAAAAAATTCACTCATTCTACACTGAATGTCGAGTTATAGATCGAGATAACTTAGAAGTTACCTCTTCTAGATTAGGC
>CADBUF010000057.1 GCA_902797795.1 uncultured Erysipelotrichaceae bacterium | reverse complement strand
GCGCAGGTGGCGGAACTGGTAGACGCGTACGTTTGAGGGGCGTATATCGCAAGATGTGTGAGTTCGATTCTCATCCCGCGCACCAAAGTGTTAAAAAACAGTCTCGATGAGACTGTTTTATTTATCGACTTTTAGAATTTTGAAGTATCGAAGTTTGATAAGACTTTAAGAAGCGGTTTGATGTTCTTTCTGACATTGCCTTCTTCAAATGGATTTCTTAAATGTACTTTATTAAGTAAACCAGTAAATGGAAGAGATCCACCAAGCTTGCATAACTTCACATACTTCTTCCAAGCCTTTTCATGGTTTTTAAGATCTTCCGCTAAGAATTGGAAAGCCACCACTTGTGCTAAGGTATAGTCGATGTAATAAAACGGGGACCCAAAGACATGGCTTTGTCTCATCCATCTCGTACCTTTAGCGGCGATAGGACAATCATCATATTTACGATTAGGTAAATTAGCTTGTTCAATTTCTAAATACTTAGCGCATCTTTCATCATGAGTAGCATTTGGATGTTCATATACCCAGTGTTGGAATTCATCAATGGTGATTCCATAAGGTAAGAATTCAATCGCATCAGTTAAATGTGCATATCTATATTTGTCTGCATCTTTTCCAAAGAAACCTTCCATATATGGCCATGTGAAGAATTCCATACTCATGGAGTGAATTTCCGCGCTTTCCATAGTTGGCTCTTGATATTCAGGAATCTTAATTGGAGAAGATAAATATGCTTGGAAAGCATGTCCACCTTCATGACATAAGACATTCACATCTCCATCTGTGCCATTGAAATTAGAGAAGATAAATGGAGCTTTATAAAGTGGGAAATAAGTACAATATCCACCTGGAGCTTTACCCGCTCTAGCGTCTAAATCAAGGAGATGGTTATCAATCATAAAATTGATGAATTGATTACTTTCCTTAGACATCTTTTCGTACATCTTCTTAGCAACGCCTAATAAGACCTTGCTATCACCAATTGGGGTTGGGTTACCGCTATTGAATTTAAGATTATAGTCATATGTTTGTGGATTTTTAATGCCAAGTTCTTTCATTTGTTTTTTGAATAACTTTTGAGCAAGAGGAACAACATTGGCCTTAATTTGGTCACGGTATCCTTTTACCATCTTTGCATTATAATCGGTTCTACCCATACGGATATAGCCAAGTTCAACGAAGTTTTTAAATCCGAGTTTCTTAGCAATCGTGTCACGTAAATGAACGAGTTTATCATAGATATCCCCAATTTCTTTTTCGTGTTCACCAAGCCATTTATCCATGGCGATAGAAGCTTCTTTTCTTACTTCTCGATCTTTATCTGAAAGGTGTTTTCCAAGTTGAGAAAGGTTTAAGATTTCTCCTTTAAATGGGATTTGCGCTCCTCCCATGATTTCATCATATTTTGAAGTGAGTTTATTTTCTTCAATTAATTCTGGAATGATTTTTTCATCAAAAGCCTTCTGGCTATTTTCATACATTTTAAATAAATATGGACCATAAAGTTTTTCTAAATCTTTACGATATTTTGCCTTAAGAAGAATCTTTTCATATTTAGTTGTGTAATTAGCAATAAGAGGAGAGATCTCATCTAATCTCTCTTGAGCGTTCTTATACACTTTGTTTCTAGTATCTAAAGTATATCGAACTTGAATAACGTTCATGTCAGTAGCAAGTTCATTCATATATTTGTTCCAGTGTTTCACTGCAATCTTAGCAGTAAGGGCACTACCACATTCTTCTAAATCAGAAATAAGAGATTCAAGTTTGTTAATTGTTCTTTTTTCAGTAGGAATATGAAGTGGGTATTGTTCAAATTTTAGATTTGTTTCTTTCATGTTCTTCTCCTTTATTTCTCAATAAGAGATTCGCCTGTCATCTCCGCTGGTTGTTTGGCGCCTAATAATTCAAGAATAGTAGGTGCAATATCCGCTAATTTGCCTTCTTTTTGTCTAAGTTTAAGATCAGTTCTATTAATACAGAAAGGCACTAAGTTAGTGGTATGAGCAGTAAATGGTTTACCATTAGCGTCTAAAATCTCTTCAGCGTTACCGTGATCAGCAGTAACAATTAATGTACCACCATTTTGTTCACACCAATCAATGATTTTACCAACACATTCATCAACAGTTTCAACGGCCTTTACACATGCATCATGAACCGCGGTGTGTCCGACCATGTCACAGTTAGCGAAATTAAGGATTACAACATCTAAGTCTTTTTTATTAAGTTCCTTTAATAAGGCATCTAAAACAAGATAAGCACTCATTTCTGGTTGTAAGTCATAAGTAGCAACTTTAGGAGAATTAATTAGCACTCTTCTACATCCTTTAAGTTCAGGACGTTCTACTCCATCAAAATTCATCGTCCCATCAAAGAAGAAGGTGACATGTGCGTATTTTTCAGTTTCCGCAATACGAAGTTGAGTGTAACCTTGGTCTGCTAAATATTGTCCTAAGATATTTGTTAATTTTTGTGGTTCAAAAGCAATCACACCTTTGACACTATCCGCGTATTTCATCGTACAGACATAGAAAATATTTTTAAGTGGATGTGCTGGTTTATAAGCTTTCCATGCTAATGAGCCGTCATCTTTCACTGGAGGATGTTCGTAGAACATTGGATTAGTAAATAAGGTTGAGATTTGAATCGCTCTATCTGGACGATAATTCATGAAGATAATCGCATCATTATCGCCAATTCTTCCATCAACATTCGCGTTATAGTGAGGAATTAAAAATTCATCGCTAGGAGATTTACCCATTTTTGGTAATTCTTCATATTGAGATTTAAAGAATTCATGATAATCAGTGAAACTTGGTCCATCATGATCAACCATCACGCGGTAATGAACATCTACACGGTCCATGTTTTTATCACGGTCCATGCCCCAATAACGACCACCGATATCAGCGATATGACCAAAATGTAATTCATTCATCTTCTTTTGAATCATATCAACATATTTAACACCAGCTTGAGGATCAACATCACGTCCGTCCATAAAGCAGTGCATATAGACATCATCTAACCCACTTTTAGCAGCGAGTTCAATAATTGCTAAAATATGGTTGATGTGAGAGTGAACACCACCATCACTAGTTAAACCAAAAATATGTAGTTTAGAGTGATTCTTTTTTACGTGCTCAATCGCCTTGAGATATTGCTTGTTTTCAAAGAAAGTCTTATCCTTGATTGCCTTATTAATGAGGGTTAAAGATTGATACACAATTCTTCCAGCGCCCATATTCATATGGCCGACTTCGGAGTTACCCATTTGTCCATCAGGTAATCCTACATATTCACCAGAAGCATTAATCTCGGTATAGGCATATTTTGAAAAATATTTGTCTAAATTTGGTTTCTTAGCATCATGAACCGCGTTTCCATAAGGGTTATGTCTAATTCCATAACCATCCATAATGCAGAGAATAACTGGTTTTTTATTATCCATATAATGAATTTCTCCTTTATATCGCTATTATTGTAGTAGAAAACCAGTTTTCTATCAAACAATATAATAATAAAGTTAGTGGTTATTAACTCATCAGCAGATATTCAATTAACTTTTGTGTAGACAGCCAAAGTATTTGTAGGGTAATAATGCAGTAAATGAATGTTTGACCTATATTATCGACTTGTGATAATATAACTCCCGAGGTAATTAAAATGGCTAAACCAATTGTAGCAATCATGTATGACTTTGATAAAACATTATCCACTACTGATATGCAAAATTACTCCTTCATCCCAATGCTTGGAATGACCCCTGAAGAATTCTGGGGAGCAACTGGAGAATTTTCTAATAAAACAGGATGTGAACGTATTTTGTCTTACATGTATATGATGATTAAAAAATCTCGTGAATGTGGCATTAAACTCACTAGAGAAGTATTAAGAGAAAACGGAAAAAACATAAAATATCATCCAGGTGTAACAACATGGTTTGATAGAATCAACGCTTACGGAAATAGCAAAGGGATCAAAATTGAACACTATTTAGTTTCTAGTGGCACTAAAGAAATTCTTGAAGGTTGTTCAATTTATGACAAATTCACAAAAGTTTATGGTTGTGAATTCTTATATGAAAATGGAGTTCCTGTGTGGCCAAAGCTCGCTATCAACTATACTCAAAAGACCCAATTCTTCTTTAGAATAGCTAAAGGAGTATTTGATATTAAGGATGACAATTCCGTTAATGAAAAAATCAAAGGTAGTTTAAGAATTCCATATAGCAATATCGTCTATATCGGAGATGGAATGACTGATGTCGCTTGTATGACACTCGTCAATAAGAATCACGGATATTCCATTGGCGTATACACCGATAGCAATCGTGAACAAGTTGATCAAATTCGTAACGATAAGAGATGCCGCTTTGTTGTTAAAGCGGACTATAGTCAAGATAGGGACATGGAGAAAGTTCTTAAACTTATCATCGATGATGTCTCTAATAGAGAAATCTTAGCGGCTAAAGAAGAAGCTCTCGCTAATAAATAAACCATATTAGAAGTAATGACCTTAGTTAACTGAGGTCATTTTCTTTTATTTTCTATTTATGTAGCTACTTGATAGTGATAAATTATATTTATGGAATATAAAGTTAACGATCTTATTATCGGCAAAGTTAATCAAATAAGACCATATGCCTTATTTCTAACTTTTGAAGATGGAACAAACGGGCTTTTACATATTTCTGAACTTTCAGATGGATATATCCGTGATATTGAAAAATTCGGAAGTGTTGGAGATGAGATCAAAGTCAAAGTGCTCGCTATTGATCCAAACAACGGATTTTTAAGAGTGTCATATAAAGCTGTTCCTGAAAGTGAAAGATATTCCACTCATAATAATTCAGTTAGAACTGTCCCTCAATTTGATGAAGCAGACTTCACCGCTTTAAGTGAGAAACTTCCTACCTGGATTAATGAAACATTACAAAAAGCAAAGGAAGATAAAAATGATTAAAGTAGATGTCAGTAATGTGATCAGCGAACAAGAAATCGCCAAATATCAACATCAGGTCACAAGAATTAACAAAATGATTAATGACAAAAGCGGCCCAGGAAATGATTTTCTTGGCTGGGTTAATTGGCCAAACGATTATGATAAAAACGAGCTTGAAAGATTATTAGTGGACGCTAAGTACGTAAGAGACAACTTCGACGTTTTAGTGGTCACTGGTATTGGAGGAAGCTATTTAGGAGCTAAATGTGCTATTGATGCCCTTAAAGGTCTTAAAAGTTTAGATAAACCTGAAATCATCTTTATGGGTCAAACATTCTCCCCAAATTATACCGCTCAAGTTCTTAAATATCTTGAAGATAAGAAATTCGCAATTAACGTTATTTCTAAAAGTGGAACCACCACTGAAACCTCAATCGCCTTTAGATTATTAAAAGACTTGCTTGAACGCAAGGTTGGTAAAGAAGAGGCTCGTAAATCCATCTTTGCAGTTACCGATAAAGCAAGAGGCGCTTTGAAAACATTATGTAACCAAGAAGGTTATAGCACTTATGTCCTTCCTGATGATATTGGAGGAAGGTATTCAGTTCTTACCCCAGTTGGTCTATTCCCTTTAGCGGCCGCTAGAGTTGATGTTAAAGCAATGCTCCTCGGTGCTCAAGAAGCGAGAAAAGAATTTGATAACGATGATTTAAAAAATAATAAATGTTACCGCTATGCGATAAGTAGGGACTATATGCTTCACCATTCTCACCCAGTAGAGATGTATGTCACTTACGAACCACAAATGAGTCAAATCTCTGAATGGTTAAAACAATTATTTGGTGAAAGCGAAGGAAAAGAAAAGAAAGGACTACTACCAACAAGTGCCACTTTCTCAACCGACCTACACTCCTTAGGACAATTCATTCAAGACGGCTCACCGCTTTTATTTGAAACCATCCTTAATGTTTTAGAACCAAAAGAAGATGTTACTATTCCAAGTGATAAAGATGACCTCGATGGACTTAACTACATAGCTGGTAAAAAATTATCATATGTCAATCAAATGGCCTTTCAAGGAACATTAAAGGCCCATCAAGAAGACGGAGGCGTTCCTTGTAACGTCATCTATATTGAAAAGTTAGACGCTAAGACATTAGGTTACCTCTTCTACTTCTTTATGAGAGCTTGTGCTATGAGCGCGTATCTACTTGAGATAAATCCATTTAATCAACCAGGGGTGGAAATATACAAAAAGAATATGTTCCATCTCCTCGGCAAAAAAGGTTATTAACTATATTTATATAGTTCATATTCATAAAAAGTCGTCAAGAAAATTGACGATTTTTTTATTGATTTATATATATCTAAATGATATATTATTTATCGCGTATCTGCTAAAGCGGATGCTTAGCTCAGCTGGGAGAGCATCGCCTTTACACGGCGGAGGTCGGGGG
>CADBUF010000056.1 GCA_902797795.1 uncultured Erysipelotrichaceae bacterium | reverse complement strand
GGACTCGCTATTAAGGTAACCATAAGGTTTTTATAAAACCTTTTCTATGCGGTTGTAGCTAGTGAGGCGACAACGTTAGTTATATTAGCATAACTTTATAAGTTAAGACAATAGAGAATATCTATTTTTTCAATTTTTGAAAAGAATAATAGCCGTTTTCTCCAATTATCAAGTGATCAATCATCGGAATGTTTATGCGATTGCTTTCTAAAAAGATTTCACTTGTGAAAATTTTATCTTTGCTACTTGGCTCACTATTACATCCAGGATGAGAATGGATGAGATAGAAATATTTCGCGTGATTATTTAATAGTTCCCGCCACACATCTTTATAGGAGAAAATGATATTATCTTCAGTTCCGATATACATTACTTTTTCGTGAATTATTTTACGGGAATTATTAAGCATAACTAGAACCAGATTTTCCTGCTTATTACTCAATAACTGGTATTTATATTTGTTATACAAATAATCACTTGTTACAACCTCTTCATCTAACTCTTCTTTTTTAAGCAAGAGTTTCTTTGATAAAGAGAACGCTACTAGTAGATTCAATGCCTTTGCTCTTTTTAATCCTTTTATCTTTATAATATCGTTTAGTTCCGCTTTTGATAGGTTACATAAACCATTAAATTTTGTTAGTAAAGTAGCAGCAATTTCTAAAGCACTAACACCTTTATATCCACTAGAAATAAGGATAGCGAGTAATTCTATTTCACTAAGTGAATCAACACCATATCTGATAGCCTTTTCTCTTGGACGGTCTAACTTTGGTAAATCTTTTAATGTACCGCTCATTAATTCCAAGAGAATTTCCAACCACCTGGTATGCTGGTTGTTCCTTTTTTTGATAAAAATAGCTTATAGACCACAACTGCAACTACAGCTGCTGCTAAAACCGCCATAACGGCTGAAAGCGTGATCGCAGCACCACTAACTTCTTCTTTAAGCTCTTGCTCATTCATAATTTCGTATTTCATATGGACCTCCTGGAGGGCAAGACACCAGTTGATAATATGAAGATTGATTAAGATTTGATATGGAAAGTATTATAGGGAAAATTTGGGTTTTTTCTTTCCTGATGTTTTGCCCTCTCACTTCTTTAATATGAGAAAAAACGATTTTTTTAAAAATTTTTTCACTTTTTTCTTAATTTAATAAAAAAGACCTCTTCGAGGTCTTAAATTTTTGAAATTTTTTCAAGTAAATCGTTTAGATTATCTTGATGAAGTTTTAATTTGGCTTTCTCACTATCAATCTTTTCTTGAGGAGCTTTGGCGATGAAGTTTGGATTTGAGAGCATTTTATTTGATCTTTCGATCTCGCTTCTTTCAAATTCAATATCCTTTTCAAGCTTCTTTTTAATCTCTTCTTTATTCACTCCGCTGGTGATAATAAGAGCGCCGTAATTAAACGAATACAAATCTCCTGATAAAGAAGTAATGTCATTAACAATTTGTACATCAGAGAACGTAAATCTATTTAATAAGGTTAAGAAATCCTCACTAACTTCAATTTTTAAAGAGATTGAGATTCCAAGTTTTAAACTTGGTGATAATTGATTGCTGATTTTATAATTTCTCACTTCTTTAATCATCGAGAAGAGCAAATCAATTTCATCATCGCTTGATTTATCCAAATATTTCCTTTCAACAACTGGATAAGATTCAAGCATTACACTCTCTAAGTGAGATGGTAAATTCAAATATAATTCTTCAGCAATAAATGGGGTGTATGGATAAATTAATAGAATAATAGTTTTTAAGGCTTTTAATAAGACGGTTCTTGTCACATTTTTAGCAAACAAATCATCGCCATTTAATTTAACCTTACTCATCTCCAAATATTGAGAACAGAAATCATCGTAAACAAAATTATATAAGTGGCTACTTGCAGCGTTAAAATCGTACTTGTCCATGTTATTAGTGACGTTTTTGATAGTAATCATTAACCTATTTAATAACCATGTATCAAGTTTAGACAAATTAGATTTATCTAATTGGGCTTCTTCAAAAGTGTCATCAATGGTACTTAAAACATAACGAGCGGAGTTCCAAATCTTGTTTAAATAATTAGCGCTACTTTGGACTTTTTCTTCGCTATATCGCATGTCTTGACCTGGAGTACTATTACTTGTTAAGAAGTACCTCAAAGCGTCAACTCCATATGTATCAATGACTTCGATAGGATCAACTCCATTTCCTAAGCTCTTAGACATTTTTCTTCCAAGCTCATCACGAACTAAGCCGTGTATAACGGTGTCTTTAAATGGACTTTTGCCAGTGACATTTAGTGATTGAAAAATCATTCTACTAACCCAGAAGAAGATAATGTCATAAGCAGTAACGAGACAACTTGTTGGGAAATATCTTTCTAAATCGTCAGTCTTTTCTGGCCAACCTAAAGTTGAGAATGGCCAAAGACCACTACTAAACCATGTGTCTAATACATCATTATCTTGCTCGTAGTTTTCAATATCTACAGGTGGTTCCATTGAAACAACAACTTTTCCGGTCTTTTTATGATAATAAGCAGGAATTCGATGTCCCCACCATAATTGACGGGAAATACACCAGTCTTCGATATTTTCCATCCACTGTAAGAATGTGTGTTCGAATCTAGTAGGTACAAAGTTAACTTTGTCTTTGCCTTTTTGATTTTTAATAGCGGCTTCTGCCAATGGCTTCATTTTTACAAACCATTGCTTTGATAACATTGGTTCGACAACACAGTTATTTCTTTGAGAGTGGCCAACCGCGTGTACGATTTTTTCTTGTTTAATAAAGTCGCCTTTCTTTTTAATGTCTTCAATTAATTTTTCGCGGCACTCAAAACGATCTAGTCCTTGATATTTACCGCACTTCTCGTTCATTGTGGCATCTTTATTAAAGATGATAGGCATTTCTAAACCGTATTTTTTGCCAATAAAGAAGTCATTTGGGTCGTGAGCTGGAGTACATTTCATCGCTCCAGTTCCAAAACCAATTTCCACATATTCGTCTTCAATTAATGGTATCGCTTCTCCATTAGCAGGATTGATGACCATGACCTTTTTATTATGGAATCTATTATATTTTTCATCTTTAGGATTTATACATACGCATACATCACCAAACATTGTTTCTGGACGAGTAGTTGCAACTTCTAAATAATCATCACTATCAACGACATGATATTTGAAATAATACATATATCCTTCATCATCTTGGTGAATGACTTCAATGTTACTTAATGCTGTTTGTTGAACTGGGTCCCAAGAGATGATTCTTTCTCCTTGATAAATAAGACCTTTATTGTATAGATCGACAAAGACTTTTCTAACAGCGAGGTTAAGCCCTTCATCTAAAGTGAATCTTTCTCGACTATAGTCGAGCATGAGTCCCATTTTTGACCATTGTTCGTGGATGTTATTCGCATATTCTTTTTTCCATTCCCACGCATATTTAAGGAATTCTTCACGACTAATTTTAGTGACGTCAATTCCCATAGAGACAAGCTTTTGCATGACTTTAGCTTGAGTTGCAATACCTGCGTGATCCATTCCAGGAAGCCAGAGGACATCATAACCTTGCATTTTCTTATATCGAGCGATGATATCTTGAATTGTCGTATTCCACGCATGGCCTAAATGTAACTTACCAGTAACATTTGGTGGAGGAATAACCATAGAGAATGGATTCTTTGATTTATCTCCAGCGGTAAAATAACCTTTTTCTTTCCAAGTTTGATATTTACCTTTTTCCACTTCATGTGGGGAATAACGTTTATCAAGCATAGATTGACCTCCTAAAAATAAAAACGTCCTTAATTCTAAGGACGCATAATACGTGGTACCACCTTAGTTCTAATAAGATATCCCTATTAGCACTTCATTTTCTAAATTATTAGAATCAGTTCTCCATAGCGACCTTCATCAAATTCTTCCACTAGGCTTCCACCATCCCTAGCTCTCTATAGGAAAAGTGTTTGATTACTCCTCTATTTCAACGAACGAGATAATTATATTTTAAATAATTAACTTTGTAAAATGTTTCTTAAAGCCTCAAAAGTACGAGGTTTTAAAGTCGATGTGAACACTACATCTTTTTCATTAATATTGTGATTTTTAAGTGTCACTAATAAATGATGTTTTTCACTTTGATTAATCTTATCAACCTTAGTAAATGCGAGGATGAAATTGATGTTTTTACTTTGTAAATAGTCAATAATTTCCATATCATCTTCACTAAGGTTTCTTCTAGAATCTAGAAGCACAATAACCATCTTTAATCTTGTAACATTAGCAAAATAATCTTCCATCATTTCGCCAAATAATTTGTCAAGATCAAAGCCCCCTTTTGCATAGCCATATCCAGGAGCGTCCACTAAATAAAGTTTATCATCAACATTATAGTAATTAAGTAGACGAGTATGTCCTGGTTTACTGCTAGTAAAAGCGAGTGCTTTTTTATTGCATAAAGCGTTAATTAAAGAGGATTTTCCAACATTTGATTTGCCAACAAGCAAAACCTCAGGAAACATTCCCTGAGGTGCTTCTTTGAGGCTTGGTGCGCTCTTGACAAATTTCGTGTTAGAGAAATTAATCATTCAAATCTCCAAAAACAATTTTATAAGCATCATCAACATTACTCATATAATGGATCTTGAGTGATTTTTTGACTTCTTTTGGAAGCTCATCAACGTCCTTTTTATTATCTTTAGGAACGATGATTGTTTTTAAACCACTTCTAGTAGCGGCTAATGATTTCTCTCTTAACCCACCTATTGGTAAGGCATTGCCTCTTAAAGTGACTTCACCAGTAAGAGCAATATCTGGAGAAGCTGGTTTCTTACTAAGAGCAGAAATAATCGCTAAAGTCATCGCTACTCCAGCAGAAGGTCCATCTTTAGGAACCGCTCCTTCTGGGACGTGAACATGGATATCGTTTTCTAAAAATAAGGTAGGATCAATTTGATATTTTGTGGCGTTTGCCTTGACATAGTCAAGAGCAATGGTCGCGCTCTCTTTCATCACATCGCCTAATTTTCCAGTTAAAATAAGACTACCCTTACCTTTAAAATAAGTGACTTCGATTGGAAGGATATCTCCACCATATTCTGTATAAGCAAGTCCAGTAATTACTCCGACTTGTTTTTCTTTTTCTTTTTTTGAGTAATCAAAGATTTCAACACCCAAGTATTCTCTAACCTTCTTTTCATCAATTTCAATGTGAGAAATCGAGTTATCTTTAACAATTGCAACTGCGACTTTTCTTAAGCAAGAAGCAATCTTTCTTTCTAAATCACGAACACCAGCTTCACGTGTGTAATAATGAAGAATGTATTCGATTGATTTTTCAGTGAAAGAAACATTCTCTTCTTTTAAACCATTGAGTTCTATTTGTTTTTTAATCAAATGTTCAAAGGCAATGTGCTTCTTTTCAATTTCGGTATAACTATTAAGTGGAATTAATTCCAGACGATCTCTTAATGGACCAGGAATGTTTTCTAAATAATTAGCGGTACAAATAAAGAGCACATCGCTTAAATCATATGGTTCTTCAACGTAGTTATCGTTGAACATGAAATTTTGTTCAGGATCTAGTACTTCTAAAAGTGCGCTTGCAGGATCTCCTTTATAGGAGCTAGTAAGTTTATCAACTTCATCAAGAAGGAAAACTGGGTTACTGACACCAGCTTTTCTCATTCCTTGAATGATACGTCCTGGTAAAGAACCTACATAAGTTCTTCTATGGCCTCTAATTTCGGCTTCATCAGAAATACCACCTAAAGAGCATTTAAAGAATTTTCTTCCTAACGCACGAGCAATGGATTTTCCTAAAGAAGTTTTACCAGTTCCAGGTGGACCATAAAAACATAGAATTGGACTTTTTAAATTACCAGTTAATTTTTTAACTGCTAAATATTCAACAATTCTCTTTTTTGGATTCTCTAAACCGTAATGGTCTTCGTTTAGAATGTCTTCGACATTCTTTAAATCGTCATTATCTTCGGTTTTTTGCCACCAAGGGATTGACATTAAAACATCTAAATAAGAAAGAATTAAAGCGGCTTCAAGTGATCCTTGAGGCATCATTTCGTATTTTTTAATTTCAGCTTTAACTTTAGCTTTAATATTTTCTGGATAAGGGAATTTATCAAGCTTTGCTAAGATTTGGTCTGGATCATTATTTCCACCAACATCTTCGCCTAATTCCTTTTTGATGGCTTTAAGTTTTTCTCTTAAGAAATACTCTTTTTGAGATTTTTCAGCACTTTCCCTAACACTATCACTAATGTTCTTTTCGATTTCTTCTTTAGTGTTTTCGCCACTAATAAAGCCAGTGACAGTTTCGGCTAAAGTGATAAAGTCATTAGTCTCTAATAATTTTTGTTTTGTGGCTAAAGATGCTTCAAAATGACCTGCCATTGCATAGCAAAGTTCTAATGCTGCATTCTTATCAGCACACAAGTTGATAATGTTTTTTGGAAGTCGAGAAATAATTGAAGGATATTTCTCTAATTCGTGATTGATTGCATTAACTACTGCTTCGCTACTTTTGTCATCAACTTCGACAGGATTTAATAAAGTAGCATCAGCGCCAAAACACTTGTCATCATTATCTAAAGCAATATTTTTAAGTTCGACACGGTCAATAACTTCAACACGTGCTCTAATTCTTTTATCTCGTTCACTAACGGAAGCGATACGAGCAAGTACACCTGTGGTGTAGACGTCTTGAGCGGTTGGAGATTCAATCTCACTATCGATTTGGCTAGTAATTAAGATTAAAGAGTCAGTCTTTTCTCGGCTAACCTTAATTGCGTTAATAGAAAATTCTCTTCCCGCGTCAATAAGACGAGTATTTTTAGGGAAAAGAATCATGCCCTTGGTAATAAGAAGTGGCAAGGTTAAAGATGATGGATTTGAGCCCATATGCTTACCTCCTTGTTTTAACTAGTTATTTGTTGTTCTTTAAAAGTTCTTCTTCGATTCGTGTCATGCGGAGATTGTGTCTGAATTGTTCAAATTGAGAGCTTAATGCTTTTTTGACATCTTCGACTTTCATTTTGTATTGTTCAGCAAGCTTTTTGTATTCTTCTTCGACATCAGCGTCGCTGACTTCAAGCTTTTCAAGTTCACCAATCTTTTCTAAAATGAAGTAATTGGTAATATCTTTTTTAGCGTCTGCCTTGAGTTTATCCATGAATTTTTCTTCACTTTCACCAGTGAACTGTAAATATTGTTCAAGGGTGAGGCCAGATTGTTTCATTCTGTTTTCCATGTCTTTCTTCATGTTTTCAGCTTGATCATCAATCATTTCTTGAGGAATTTCAATTTTGGAATTCTTGGCAATCGCATCATAGAGTTTGGTGAGATATTCTTTTTTCTCACTATTATTTTTATTTTCTAAGAGTTCCGCTTTTTTGTGCTCTTTTAAAGCTTCTAAATCAGCGATACCTTCTAAGGCAAGATCTTTAATGAATTCTTCATTTAATTCAGGTAATTTTTTGGTTTTCACTTCGTGAACATCGCACGCAAAGAGAGCATCTTTACCTGCTAATTCTGGAGTGTATTGTTCTGGGAATTTGACATTAACGTCACGGTGTTCACCAGCTTTGACACCAATTAATTGATCTTCAAAACCAGGAATGAATGAACCACTTCCAAGTTCGAGTTCATAATTTTGCGCGGAACCGCCTTCAAATTTTTCTCCATTTACGGAGCCAACAAAGTCCATAACAACAGTGTCACCTTTTTCAGCAGCACCTTCTTTTAAGATTAATGATGCATTTTGTTTTCTTAATTCTTCAATAGCGTCATTAACTTCTTTAGCGGTAACTTTAGCTTCCTTTTTACCAAGTTCTAAACCTTTGTATTGTCCGAGTTCCACTTTTGGAGCGGTAACAACGATAAATCTCACTTCAAGATTTGTGTCGCTTAATTTTGTGACATCAACCTTAGGTTGAGCAAATGGTTCAAGTTTGCCTTTTGCTAAAGCTTCTTTATAAGCTTCTGGTAATAATGAATTAATCGCATCGTCTAACATTTTGCTTGGGTCGATGTGTTTAAGAGCGATAGCTTCTGGGACGTGTCCTTTTCTAAAACCATCGACTTGTACATTTTTCGCAAGTTTTTTACGACTAGCTTCTTGAGCGGCTTTCCATTTTTCTTCATCGATAGCAACATCGACTTGAACATGGCATGCTTCTAATTCTTTAAATGTAATTTTCATGAGTTTTTCTCCTTATAATAATCTATTCATGCGAGAAAAATTATAAATTAATAATTAATTTAAGGCAAATGAAATACATATAAAACGATTTAAATCGTTACCTATAAAAGAAAAAATGAGGAAACAACCTCATTCTTCTTTAAACTTATTAAATTTTATTTAATACGTCTTGAATTTTGTCTTTTAATTTTGTGATTATTTCTTTATCTAACTCTAATGCATCTAAATAACCATCCAAGTCCTCTAATGGCGAATTAGCGTACTCTCTTGCAATTAGATATAAGGCGATAGATAAATCTTTAGGAGCGTCTTTTAAACTCCTAGGATAAGTATAAATCTCATATTCAGATAATAGTTGAGTTGCGGACTGGGCTAAAGAAGGATCTTTGAAATCAGTTTCAATCCTTTTTACCGTCTCATTAAAAACCGCACTTGTAAAAGGAGGATTAATATGCTTTGGATTGACATCAATAATCTCATCTAAACTCTTCATTTTTAGAGGTCGATCAACTTCCTTTTGAACTAACATCATTAAAATATAACTTCTAATCATTTGATTAGGATGGTTCACCATTAAATCAGATAACAAAGGTAAAAAGGTAAAAATATCTCTATTTCTAATAGTGTCTAGACCAACTAAAACATCTTCATCTTTATCACTTTTTAAATAAGATTCAATTTGCTCGTCATCATAAAACCTAACCGTGGTTTGTTTCTTTTCTTCGAGTTCGATGACTTGAGGCATTTTTCTTAAAATTTCTTCCACGACTTGGTTTTGATAAGGTAGGTTAGAATAATAATCTAAAACAGTGTAAGCTTGATCAAATCTTCCTAAAACACATAGTAAGTTGATATGGGCGTTAATAAGACTTGCCAAATTTGTTTCTAAAACCTTTTGATGATCTTGGATAACAAAAAGGGCATCCTCATATCTTCCTAAATATATAAGAGCAGAAATACGATAAAACAAATCATTAGCGTTCTCACTCGATTCTGTCAATTTGAGCACTAAATCATATTTCTTTTGATCGATAAGAGTTTTTAAACTATCCATAATTATTTTTTGATTTTATCCCAGTATTCTTTGGTTGTTTGTTCTAATTTATTATTACCATAGGTATAATAATGTTGATCTTTAATATCGTCTGGTAAATATTGTTGCTTCACATAATGATTCTTATAATCGTGAGGATATTTATAATTTTGTCCTTTTTCTAAATCGTCTTCCCCATCATAATGTGTATTTTGAAGATGACGTGGGACAGATAAACCTTTTCCTAAATTGATATCATTAACAGCTTTTGCATAGGCTAAATAAGAGGAATTACTTTTTGGAGCAGTAGCAATTAAAATAACAGCGTTACTCAGAGGCAATTTAGCTTCAGGCATTCCTAATTGTAGGGCAATATCAACACATGATTTTATTATTGGAATAAGTTGAGGATAAGCTAGCCCAACATCTTCATTTACTGAGCACATAATTCGTCTGCATACGGCGATTAAATCACCAGCTTCAAGCATCTTTGCCAAATAGAATATAGCAGCGTCTGGATCACTTCCTCTAAGAGATTTCATCAAGGCGCTTAAATGGTCGTAATGACGATCTTCACTCTTATCATAATTGATGTGTGCTTTGTCCACTATTTCATTAGTTTCTTTAATAGTGATTCTTTTATTACCTAAGGCATTATATAAAAATTCTAAATTATTGATGGCTTTACGCATATCTCCATTAGCGGATACCGCTAATAAATCAATGGACTCGTCATCAATTTTAATCTTTTTAAGATTAATAATTCTCTTTAATCCTTTTTTGATATCGCCACTATTAATTGATTTAAATTCGAAAACAGAACAACGAGATAGTAAAGCAGGATAGATGTAGAAATATGGATTTTCAGTTGTTGAAGCAATTAATGTGATATAGCCCTTTTCGACATATTCTAATAGAGATTGTTGTTGTTTCTTATTGAAATATTGGATTTCATCTAAATATAAAAGCACACCTTTAGAGGCAAAAACGCTTTTAGAGTCATCAATTACTTTTTTAACATCATCAATACTCGCGGTTGTGCCGTTAAGCTTACATAGAAGCATTTCGGTATTTTTAGCAATAATATTAGCGACTGTGGTTTTCCCTACTCCAGGAGGACCATAAAAAATCATGTTGGGGATAAGATTACGGGAGATCGTTTTTTGAAAGATACTGCCTTCTTTAAATAGATGCTCTTGCCCCACCATTTCTTCAATAGATTCAGGTCTTAATAATTCTGCTAAAGGGGTTGCCATATCTTCATTATAAAGAAAAAGGCTGTTTAATAACAGCCAATTTCATTATTTTAAGTGATATTATTTGAAATATCTTTTGAGCATTGCTTCAAGAGCTTTGCCGTGACGTGCTTCGTCTCTTGCCATTTCATGAACTG
>CADBUF010000055.1 GCA_902797795.1 uncultured Erysipelotrichaceae bacterium | reverse complement strand
GAGGAAGAGGGATTTGAACCCTCGCACCGAGTTACCAGTCTACGAGCTTTCCAAGCCCGCCCCTTCAGCCTCTTGGGTATTCCTCCGACTCTGTGGCTGCGATATGTATTTTATAATAATAAAAAGGGAAAGTGCAATCTTTATTTAATAGGACAAAGAAAATATAATTAGATTATGCAAAAGTTCATTGTTAAGGATAATGAAAGCGGTCAAACGTTAGAGAAATATGTTCGTAAAGTTTTAAAAGACGCCCCATTATCTTTTATTTATAAACTCTTTAGAAAAAAAGATGTCAAAGTGGATGGCCACTGGCAAAAAGAAAAATATGTGATTAGTAGTAATGAAGAAATCACTATTTATATCAGCGACTCTCAACTTATTGAATTCAAAAAGAAAAGTGTTGATACCTCTATGAATAACATTTCTTCTTGGATTGTTTATGAAGACAAAAATATTTTAATCATTAATAAACCAAGAGGAGTAATTGTTCAAAAAGATAAAAGTGGAACCCCCGCTTTAGATGAGATGGTTATTTCTTATCTCATTAATAAGGGTGAATATGATCCTAACGTTGATTTAGGCTATACACCTGCGCCAAGCCATCGACTTGATCGTAACACTGCGGGACTGATCATTTTCGGAAAGAATATCGCTACTCTTAGATATCTATCTAAAATCATTCAAGACAAAAATATTATAAATAAGAAATACTTAACTCTAGTTAAAGGTGTGATTAATAAAGAAGGAGAAATAAACGCCCCATTAGTCAAAAATAGTAAAACTGGTCGAGTAAATGTCTCTAGTGATGGAAAAGAGGCTATTACAGTCTATAAAGTTATAAAAAACATTAATGATTTTACTTTGCTTGAAGTAACTTTATTAACAGGAAGAACTCATCAAATAAGAGTTCACCTTGCTTATATTAATCACCCTGTAGTCGGAGATAGCAAATATGGTGATTATGAACTAAATAAAAGATTAGAAAAAGAATATGGCTTTAAAAACCAGTTCTTACTCTCTTATTTTTTGAAATTCAATAAATTAGACGCTCCACTTGAATATTTATCCGGTAAATCTTTTAAGATAGATTTACCAGACGAACTCAAAGAGTTATTATTAAAGTTAGAGGAGAAATAACATATGGGAACTCTTGAAAACTATAACCGCTGGTTAAATTCATCTCTTGTTAGTGAATCTGATAAAGAGATTTTAAGAAAGATGTCAAAAGAAGAAATTGATGACGCTTTCTTTAAAGATGTGGAATTTGGCACTGCTGGAATGAGAGGAATATTAGGTCCTGGAACGAATAGATTAAACGAATTCACAGTCAGAAAAGCGACAGTGGGTTTTGCTAAATATTTACTTGAAAAATATGATAACGCCGCTGACGCTGGGGTTGTCATTTCTCATGATAATCGTCATATGAGTAGAGAATTTACTTTATTGACTGCTAAAGTTTTATCAGAATTTGGTATTAAAGCTTATATCTTTGATTCTTTACGTCCTACTCCAGAATTATCTTTTGCTGTGAGATATATGAAGGCAATTGGAGGAGTAATGATTACTGCGTCCCATAACCCTAAAGAACATAACGGTTATAAAGTTTATGATGAAACTGGTTGTCAACTCGTTCCTAATAAGATTTCTCGTTTAGTGGATATTATTGGTGAACTTCCTAATGAATTGGAAGTTACTTATAAGCCTGTTAAAAACATTAACGACATAGTCGTTTTAGACCACAAGGTTGATGACGAATATGTCAAATTATGTGAATCTATCACTTTAAGAAATGACCTTGATAAGAACGGTTTTAGAATTGTTTTTACTCCTAACCATGGCACAAGTTATGTCAATGCAATGAGAGTGTATCATGACCTTGGTTATGAAGTATATCCAGTAACTAGTCAATGCGATCCTGATCCTGATTTTTCAGGTACCTTATCTCCTAATCCAGAAGATCAGAGAAGCTATATTGAGCCAATTAAACTCGCTAAAGAATTAAAAGCTCAATTAGTGGTGATGACTGATCCAGATGGAGATAGATGTGGCTTAGCTTATTTAGATAAAAACGGTGAATATCAAACTTTAACTGGTAATCAAAGCGCTGCGATGCTTCTTGATTACATCTTGATGACGAGAAAAGAACAAGGAAAACTCCATGAAAATGGAGTTATGTATAACACGGTTGTTACTTCTTCTTTAGGAGAAAAAGTAGCAGCGTATTACGGGGTAAAAACCGAACAATTCCTCACTGGCTTTAAATTCATCGGTAATCGTATTGATTATTATGAAAAACGAGGCGATGGCCCATTCTTTGAATTTGGTTATGAAGAAAGTTATGGTTGTTTAATTGCTCCTTTTGCTAGAGATAAAGACGGCATTCAAGCAATTCTTGTGTACTCGGAAATGGCCTTATATCATTATCGTCATGGACGCACTCTTGATATGGTGTGGGAAGAACTTGGTCATAGATTCGGCTATCATGAAGACAAAGTCTTCTCTATCTATTTTGAAGGTAGTAAAGGCGCAAGCATGATGAAAGAATTAATGAGTCGACTTAGAAATAATCCTTTTATTGAAATTGAAGGTAATAAAGTGAATAAAGTTAGTGATTATCTCGTTCAAGTTACTAAGAGTAACGATAAAGAAGAGAAGATTGATCTTCCTAAGAGCGATGTCATTAAACTTTATTTTGAAGATGGAACCACGATTGCGGTTCGCCCTAGTGGCACAGAAGCAAAAGTTAAATTCTATATTGGGGTTATCGCCTCTTCATTAGAAGAAGCTAAAAAGAAACCTGATAAACTATACGAAGATTTTAAGAAGGTTTTAAAAATCTAAAAGAAAAGCCCTAAGGGCTTTTTTCTTATTCAATATCAAGTAGTCCGATTGATTTCTTCACTCTTTTTAAAGTGGCATCCGCAACTTCTTTAGCCGCTTTAGCGCCATCTTTAAGAACTTTTTCATAGGCTTTGCTATTTAAGATTTCTTTATATTTTTCTTGGAATGCTCCAAGTTCTTCACAAACAACATCAGCAACTGCTTTTTTAAAATCGCCATAACGGGATTCTTTAAATACCTTTTCTGCTTCTTCAATACTTATTTCTTTTAATGCAGCGTAGATTGTAAGTAGATTTGAGATACCTGGTTTATTTTCAACATCATATTTAACTTCGCTTCCAGAATCAGTGACTGCAGACATAATCTTTTTACGAATAACTGCTAAGTCATCTTTTAAGAAGATGTCACCTTTAGGATCACTTTTACTCATTTTCTTACTTGGATCACTGAGTGACATGATTCTTGCGCCTACTTTTCTCATCTCGTATTTAGGAAGAGTAAGTACTTCTCCATAACGATTATTAAATCTATTAACTAAGTCTCTTGTTAATTCAACATGTTGAATTTGATCTTCTCCAACAGGAACAATATTAGCGTCATATAAGACGATATCGCACGCCATAAGGACTGGATAAGCAAATAAGCCTAAGCCAATTGCGCTTTCTTTCATTTTGCTGCTCTTATCTTTAAATTGAGTCATACGGCTTAATTCGCCCATGTAAAGATAATTTTGCATGATCGCGTTAAGCTCTGCGTGAGCGGAGACACTACTTTGAAGGAAGAGGTGCGCTTTTGATGTATCAATTCCGGCAGCGAGATAAAAACAGGCAAGATCGATAGAATTTTGTCTTAAGACTTCTGGTTCGATTGGAAGTGTTAAAGCGTGGAGGTCTGCAATGAAATAGAAACATTCACCTTTTTCGGTTTCATTTTTTAAGTTTTTAAGAACTCCAATATAATTTCCTAATGTTAATTGTCCGGTTGGTTTAATACCAGTTAAAATTCTATTTGCCATATTTTTCTCCGTTGTCTTTCACTATTATACCGATATCTGAATATTTTTTCATTCACAAAATAATTTGTTAATGAATCACAAAATGTTTATTATATTATTCGGAGAATACCATGATTAAGATTTATACCGCTCCTAGTTGCAGTTCATGTAAAAAAGCTAAAGCCTTCTTTAAAGAAGAGGACATCCCTTATACTGAAAAGAATATTTTTGTTAATGAACTCAACGAAAAGGAATTACGTGATATTTTATCTAAAACAGAAAATGGCACCGAAGATATTATTTCTAGTCGCAGTAAAGTAATTAAAGAAAGTCACACCGATATTAATAACATGACTATCAGTGAACTTATTGCCTTTATTAGAAAGAATCCAAGCGTTCTTAAACGTCCAATAATGGTGGACGACACAAAAGTACAAGTAGGTTATAACTCAGAAGAGATTAGAGTCTTTATTCCTCATGAAAAAAGAGTAGCACAATGGTCTTGTAAAAAAGTCGATTGTCCTACTTATAACGAATGTAAATAAATTAGTTTATAATTTAAAGATGGCGCGTCTACTTTTAAAGATGTAGCCTTTTTTATGTTTTACCCCGTATTTAGCAAAATATTGGTCGAGGTACTTAATTGCAGACTCCTTAGAGTCAGACTCAACTTCTACGTTATAATCAATTTTATTGTTATAACTATTTTTATCAATGACGATTAAAGCTTTATCTAACTTAAATTCAATTCTTTCTGTAACTAAAGTAGTGATCTTCTTTAATCTTTTAAGCTCGATATTGTTTTCAAGCAATTTATCTTTGATTTCGGAATTAGGTATTAGGATATTTTCATTAATAGAAACATAATCTTTATAATCCAAAAGAAGGTTATGTTCGATATCTCCGTCTTTTCCTTTAATTTTAAGGGTTAATTCATATTTGTTTTCATTAATATTACGAGTGCGTAACACCATGTGATGATTAGTTAAAAACAAGTCTTCATAATCGAAATAATTGTTCGTGTTAGTTGTCTTATTTACGTTAACTGGTAGATCGCGTAAAATCGCATGATATTGACTTTCTGATATCATCGCTCGCGCTTCATATTCGATGTTGATATTCTCGTTTTTCACCATATAATAATTATGCTACAATTATTATGTTATGAAAATTGGATTGTTTATCAAATACGAAGTAGTTCCTCAAAATTTTGAGAAAGAAATGATTGATAAGATTATTGATCGTGGCCATCTTTTTGATAATGAAAATCCTGATTATGTTTTTGTGTTTGGTGGAGATGGGACATTTTTAAAATCGGTCCAAAAATATCTTAATCGAATTAGCGATATTAAATTTGTTTGTTTTAATAAAGGCAAATTAGCGTATTTCTCTGATTTTAATGAAGGTGAAGTAGATTATGTTTTATCTTCATTAGATAAAGATGAATTTTTAATCAGTTCTCACTCTTTGTTATGTGCGAAGATGAAAGACGAGACGTTATATGGCCTTAATGAAATTAGAATTGAAAATCCTTTCCGTACATTAATGAGTGAAGTCTATGTTGATGATACTTATTTAGAAACATTTAGAGGAAATGGATTAGTGGTGTGCACTTCCTTTGGAAGTAGTGCTTACAATAAATCTCTTTCAGGCGCTTGTGTTTCTATCGATTTAGAAGTGATGCAATTAAATGAAATTGCTCCTATTAATAACTGTTTATATGCTTCTTTAAGAAGTCCTCTTATTTTGCCTAAATGTTCTTCAATAACTTTTAAGGGTGAATTTAAGGATGTTGTTATTGGTTATGATAACCAAATTAAAAAAGATTCTCATTCTAATGAAATCAACTTCTTTTTAAGCGAGAAGAAAGTCAATCTAGTGTTTAAAAAGAACCATAATTACATCGACAAATTAAGCAAGTCTTTTGTTAGTAGGAGATAAAGATGATTCTTTCAACTTTTAAAGACAATTTAAATGACGCGCTTAAAGGGGCAAGTATATATCTCGCTATCGGACTTGCGGTGGTAATTTTAGTAACAGTAATTATCATTTTATTATCAGGAAGAAAAAAGAAATAGTTATTTAACTATTTCCTCTATTTTTTCTTTGATTTCTTTTACTGGGAACCCAACAACATTATCGTAACTACCGATGATGTTTTTTATGATTGGGAATTTATCGTTATCTTGAATGCCATACGCTCCAGCTTTATCTAGTGGTGAGCCGCTCTCTATATATTTATCAATTAGTTCATCATTAAGCTCATTAAATATAACATCTGTTTTAACAACTCCGACAATTAACTTATCTAAATAATGAATCGCGTATCCGGTATAGACTTGATGAGTTTTATTTGAAAGTTTCCTTAGTATTTTTTTAGCATCGATTTTATCTTTTGGCTTTCCAATGATTTCTTTTTCAAGGACCACAATAGTGTCAGCAGAGATTACTAAATCGTTGGGATAAGATTTATATACTGCTTCCCCTTTTCTTTTTGCGATATCTTTAACTGCGGAAACAGGATCAAGTTTATATGAAATCGATTCATCGATATCTTCAATAGCAATTAAAAAATCTGATGAAATTGAATTCATCAAATCTTTTCTTCTCGGACTTTTGCTTGCTAAAATGTATCTCATTAATTTTTACTCATGATAACAGGGATAACCATAGGATGTCTTTTAGTCTTGCCGTATATATAAGAGCCAACGACATCTTTGATTACATTTTTAAGTTCGGCAAAATTAGTTTTTGAATTAAGTTTCTCTTTAATTGCATTTTTAATGAGAAGATCTAATTCCGCATTTGTCTTTTCATTATTTCTTGTAATAACCCCGCGATTATAGATGCTTGGTTCAATCATTAATGAATTGTTATGAGAATCAATCGCTAAAGCGATGATGAACATTCCATCTTCAGTTAAGATTTTACGGTCTTCCATAACCGCAGTAGCTAGTCCGTTGATATCCTTACCATCAATATAGCTAACTCCGTGTTCGACTTGATAACCTACGGAAACTTTGTGTTTTGCCATAGTTAATGTATCTCCGTTATCAATAACAAAACAGTTCTCAAGCGGAATTCCTAAAGAGGCTGCTAATTCGGCATGTAATCTTAACATACGGAATTCACCATGCATTGGCATAAAGTATTTAGGATTAAAGAGTTTTAAGATTAGTCTTAATTCTTGCCTTGATGGGTGACCAGATGAATGGATATCAGCAAGAATGGAATTAGTGATACATTCTGCTCCTGCTCTTGTAAGCATATTAACGATATGCGCAATCATGATTCCATTTCCTGGAATAGCGCTACTAGAGAAGACAACAGTGTCTCCTGGAATAATATGAACATCTTTATGCTCACCGCTAGCGATTCTACTTAAAGCAGCGTTCGGTTCTCCTTGAGAACCTGTGCATAAAATAAGGATTTCGCTTCCTTTAAGAGTTCTTATATCTTCAGTGGAAATAATTGAACTATCAGGAATTTTGATATAGCCAAATCCTCTTGATATCTCAACAGCTTTTTCCATGCTTTTTCCAATAATTGCAATCTTACGATTATGTTTAACAGCGGATTCACATATTTGCTGAATACGAGAAATATTGCTTGAGAAGGTTGATACAATGATTCTTCCTTTAGCTTCGTTAAAGATTTCATTAATTGAATCATTAACGTTTTTTTCACTTGGTGTATATCCTTCTTCTTCGGCGTTAGTGGAATCTGATAGAAGTAATGTGACCCCTTCTTTTCCTAATTTTGCGATTTTTTGAAGCTCAATATCTGGTCCGATTGGAGTTAGATCAACTTTAAAGTCTCCAGTTGACACAATTCTTCCTTCGCTTGTGTCAATAACGACTCCAAAGGAGTCGGGTATTGAATGAGTCACTCTAAAGAAGGAAATATCAAAGTCACCGATTTTAAATGTTGAGTCACTATTATATTCAACTATTTTAACTCGATCAGACATACGATATTCTTCGAGTCTATTTTTGATTAATGCTGCGGCTAATCTAGGAGCGTAAATGACAGGAATATTAACATGTTGGATAAGGAAAGGAATACCACCGATATGATCTTCATGACCATGAGTGATAATCAACGCTCTGATTTTGTTTTTATTATTTTTTAAGTGTGTGAAATCGGGAACGATATAATCGATACCTGGTAATTCAACGCCTGGAAATTTAACACCGCAATCGATAATCACGATTTGGTTTTCATTTTCAAAGCAATACATGTTTTTTCCGACTTCACCTAAGCCTCCTAAAGCATAGATAGAAACCGGTTTAGAAATACTCTTTTCCATCCTGTCCTCCAAATAGCATTATAACTATGAACTTGTTGGTAGTTTTATCTTATCACAATAGAGATAAAAATGTATACACTCAAAATGGAGAAAAACTTTTTTCCAAATAGCGTCAATATAAAGTTCAATTTTTTTAGAAATTGTTTAAAATATTTAATATCTGTTTAACAAATAATGTAATCTAGCCATGTACTTGGTTAGATTTTCTTTTTATCTAACAAGTATAATCAATATATGCCGTT
>CADBUF010000054.1 GCA_902797795.1 uncultured Erysipelotrichaceae bacterium | reverse complement strand
AGGAATTTGGAAAGGAGACTATAGTATCATGAAATACCAAATTATCGGAAAGAACATCGAAGTGACCGAAGGCATTTCGCATGCTCTACAAAACAAACTTGCAAAGATGGACAAGTACTTCTTAATCAAAGAAGATGTTGAATGTCGTTGCGTCGTCAGTGCCCATAACAAAGCACAAAAAGTGGAAGTTACAATTTTCTTACCTTCTATGCCTCTTAGAGCGGAAGTGGAAAACGAAGACTTATACGCTGCTATCGATTTAGTTATCGATAAACTTGAAGGCCAAATGAGAAAAATCAAGACCAGAATGGACCGCAGCAATAATAAATTATCCCTAGGAAAAGCAATTGACTTTGATCAAATTGAGGAAGAAAAAAAAGAGGAAGGTGAAGACGTTGTTGTTAGAGCTAAATCTTACTATCTTCAACCAATGAGTATTGAAGAAGCAATTACTCGTATGGAAGCTCTTGGACACCCATTCTTCATGTATCTCGATGAAGAAGATGACCGCATTTCCACCGTTTACATTCGTAATGATGGTGGTTATGGTGTGATTCAAGCCGAAAACCCAATTAAATAATTCTATTATTTATATTTAAGGAACGTCACTAAGTGGCGTTCTTTTTATGACAAATAATAGGGGTTATCATAAATATTTTTATGACAATGATAATTACTTGTGTATAATATTAAAAGCCCGTTTATTTGAAGAAGACTATCCGTTTGTGAAGTTAATCTTCCAAAATGTATTGAAGGAGGGCATATCGTATGAAAAACATTAATCAATACAATTTCGACATTATTCACGTTGCTACACATTTAAGAGACACTCTTGAATATGTTTTACCACGTGAACACGACATTAAACCATTTGAACAAAGAAAAGCTGTTCTTACTAAAGGCTTAGAAGTTGAAACTCCTCTTGGAAAATTCTTAGACGCCAATAAGGATAAATTCGAATCATTCCTTAACAAATATCATGAAATGCTTGATGAATTATATGGTGATGATTCAACAGTCTTAGTGAAAACTGCTGACGGCAAAATCAGAGTGGACCACACTCAACATTTAAAGATTTATGACTTTGTCGTTAATCTCATGGAACCACTTAAAGATATCATCTATTTCCATGTTAATTTAGCAAGACAACAAAATGAAAATGAACCAATCATTGAAGATTTAATGCCTGTTGATGATCGTCACTATCGTTTATTTGTCTTCTTACTTCTCATGCAAGATTTCCAAAAATCATTCTTTGAATTCCAAAAAGTGATGGGTGAGAATGGTGGCAAACCAAGTCCACAATCAAATTACATCGTTCAAAACGAATTATCCAAATACGCTGAACTTTTAAGATCAGTAAGAAGCCACAATCATTTTACTGATAATGAATCTTTAGACGCTCTTGATGGATGCTTACAAGTCGTTGAGATGAGCGAAGGCAGAAGAGATAGAAGAGATAACAAGAACTTCCCAGATTTATTCAAAGAAGCCCTTGATAAAGTCAATGCATTAGTCCAAAAGAGCGGACCAAAATGGCAAGAACTATTTAACAAAGCTCTTCAAGAAATGCTTGCCGATATTCGTAAAGCACAACAAAGCAAACCAAACGCTTAATTTTAATTAATTTTTAACAGGTATCAATATGAAGAAAAAAATCAAACTTCCATTATCTATATTTGAAATTGTCTCTTATTCCGTTTTGCTTTTACTTGGAATTTGGGGTGTTGTCTATTGCATTTTAGGATTTGTTTGTGAATTCCTTTCACAATCAAAAAGCAACTTAGCGCTTAGAAATATCGCGATGAAAAATAACACTGCCGGAATGGGATTCCTCTATCAAGGTTTCCTCATTATGGGTATTGCTGTAGTGGCCGCTGTTATTATCTTATTAATCACCGCTAAAAAAGCAGACCGCGAATTTGAAAAGAATCAACGTCGTGCTGCTCGACTTGCTAAAGACAACAAAGTAGTGGATGTGCAGTCCAGTCCTGTTAGTGAAAATAATTAAATTATTTTAAGAAAAAAGAAATCTCGGGAATTTCCGAGATTTTTTGGCTCTATCAATTCTAAGGTGGGATGAAAAAAATCTCTTTCCACTCCAAAATTTATAGATATTGAGTTTTTTAAGAAAAGACCTCTT
>CADBUF010000053.1 GCA_902797795.1 uncultured Erysipelotrichaceae bacterium | reverse complement strand
GTTCCAACGTCTTGTTTGATGACCAAAGTGTGCACCAGCTTCTAAAAGCTTTTTCATGGTGATAATTGGTGCATCAGGATCATGCATCGCTGCTTCCATTGGGTTAGCAGCAACATTTTCGTTAACTACTTCTTCGTTAACAACTTTGTTTTCTTCGCTCATTTTGAGCCTCCTTATGTTTAGCCTCCATCACTTCGAACAACTTACCCTCAGTATAACTGAGACAACGGAGTTGAATCCATGATGTGTGTATTACTGTATTTATACAGCGTGATAATCATAGCAAAAAGAATACAGCAAGGACAAGTAAAAGATAAAAATATTTTATTTTTTATGGGCTCTAGGGAAAAAGGCAGAATATTCTTTCTTCATATCTTCTTCACTTACATGAGTGTATATCTGGGTAGTATTTAAACTTTCATGGCCAAGTAATTCTTGTATTACTCTAAGGTCCGCTCCATTTTCTAATAAGTGAGTGGCAAAACTATGTCTAAGGATATGGGGATGAAGACCAACAAATGTTCCGGTTTTCTTTTCGATTTCATCAAGGATATATTCAAGCCCGCGGACTGTTAATCGATCGCCTTGGTCATTTAAAAATAACGCTCGCTTAGAATTAAGCTCTATGGACTTGCCATCGTTTTTGCAGCGGCTAGATAAGACGTTTCTAAGCGTTTTTATGTAGGAAGTGATGTCTTTTTGACATTCTTCACTAATTGGTACAATTCTTTCTTTGTTGCCTTTGCCAATCACTCTAATCATCCTCTGTTTCAAAAATAGAGACTGTAAATCAAGTCCGACTAGTTCGCTTGCACGCATCCCAGTGAAGTATAAAGTCGATAAGATAGCCTGGTCTCTCGCCATCATTTCATCGTCTCTTTTTTTATTCAAATCAAGTATCTGTCTTATTTGGTCTTTGTATAAGGTTTTAGGATATTTTTTCTCCGCTTTTGGGGAAGAAACAAATAAGAATGGATTGTCTTTAATGTATTCTCTTTTTTGGAGAAATTTATAAAAGTGACCTAAAGAAGAAAGCCGTCTTTTTAGACTTCTTTTAGACACTCCTCGATTTAACTCCTCGGTTAAATAGTTACGAATAACGATTTGATCAACCTCATCCATTTCAATATCTTCTTTAAGAAGAAATTTAAAAAATCCTTCGATATCATGAGTATATGAAGAGATGGTCTGAGGAGAATAATTCCTCTCATTTTTTAGATATAAACGAAAATCGATAATCGGTTTGTTCATAGAACTATGATATCAAAAAAAGACGTTATTTGCGTCTTCCTTTGATTATTTTTTCCATGTGATTACATTTTGGATAGTTGCTGCAACCTAAGAAATATCCATATTTCCCGCGCTTTTTAATTAAATAGCCAGTTTCACATTCAGGACATTTTTTAACTGCTTCTTTACTATCAACATTCACCACTTTTTGTTCTTTAACAGTGTAATTACATTTTGGATAACCAGAACAAGCGACAAATGTTTTTCCAGATGCGTCTTTTCTTTCCACTAATGGTTTGCCGCATAAAGGACAAACTTCCCCAGTATAGACAAGTTCTTTTTTCTCTTTTTGAACATAGTCACATTTTGGATAATTACTACAGCCAATAAATCGACCGTTTTTGCCATCTTTATATATGAGTCTAGCGCCACATTTTGGGCATACTCCATCAGCGTATTCAACTTCATCCACATACATAATCGTATATGCCTTCTCGATTTCTTTTATAAAAGAATCGTAGAATGTAGAAATAATGTTGATAAACGATTGATCTCCTTCGGAGATGGAGTCTAACTTGCTTTCCATATCAGCGGTATATTTAGCGTTAACAATATCAGGGAAATATTTATCTAATACGTGGGCGGTTTTCTTTCCTTGCTCAGTAACGGTTAAAATTCCTTTTTCTTCAACGACATATTTTCTCTTTTTCAAAGTGGAAATAGTCGAAGCATAAGTCGAAGGACGGCCAATACCAACTTCTTCCATTAATTTAACCATTTTAGCTTCGCTATAATGGGAAGGTGGAGTAGTAAACTTTTGTTCTGAACCACTACTAACAATTTTAAAGGTATCACCAACATTAATAGATGGAAGCTCTTTATAACGTTTAACTTCATCTTCGTCTTTATAGATGATTTCATAGCCTTGGAAGAGGGTGCGAGTAAAGTCAGCTTTAAATTTCACTCCGTTAACATCAAAATTGACAGTTAAAATTTCTTCTTTTTTACCTTTCATTAAAGAAGCAAGAGTGCGGTTATAAATTAATTTATAAAGATTATATTGATCTGGTGATAAATATTCTCTTACTGATTCTGGGGTACGGTGATTACTTGTCGGTCTAATCGCTTCGTGAGCGTCTTGAGTAAGCTCTGAAGCTTTGAATACTTTTGGTTTCCCGATATATTCTTTACCAAATGTTTCAGCGATAAAGTTGGTCGCCCTTTGAACAAATATAGGCGCTAAACGTGTAGAGTCGGTACGCATATATGTAATTAAACCAACATGTTCTCCATTAACTTGAATGCCTTCATATAAAGATTGAGCCACTCTTTGAGTTTTATCCGTCTTGAATTTAAGTCTAGAAAAGGCTTCTTGTTGAAGGGTAGAAGTAGTAAATGGAGGTTTACTATCAATAGTCTTAACAATCTTATTAACTTCATTAACAATCGCGTTTCCTTTTAATAAAGCGCTAACCTCATCAGCGTCATTTTTATTAAGAATTTCTTTACGATTTTTGTGGTCGGTTAAAAATGTTAAATCATATTCTTTGTTATTTAATAAAATAACACAATTGATTTTGTAATACTCTTCAGGGACGAAAGAATCAATCTTTAATTCTTGATCATAGGCAAGCTTTAAGGTTGCGGATTGTACACGACCTGCACTCTTAGAATGAATCTTTTTGTTGATAAGAGCAGAGAGCTTAAAACCAATGATTCTATCGAGCATTCTTCTTGCTTCTTGAGACTGCACTAAATCAAGGTCAATGGTGCGCGGATGTTTCATTGCTTCACCAATAGAATCTCTAGTGATTTCATGGAATTCTAGTCTCTTGTTTTTACTGACATCTAAATCAAGCACTTTTGCTAAGTGCCAGGCAATGGCTTCGCCTTCTCTATCAGGGTCGGTTGCAAGAATAACTTCATCAGCTTCTTTTGCTAATTTTTGTAAGTCATAGACAATCTTTTTCTTATCTTTATTTATTATATACGCGGGCGTGAAGCCATTATCAACATCAATTCCTAGTCCGCCTTTACCTCTAGTGGCGAGGTCTCGTATATGCCCATAAGAGGCTTTTACAACATATTCATCACCGAGGTAGCGCTTGATAGTTTCACATTTAGTTGGGGATTCAACAATTACAAGTTTCATAAGTTTGCGAATAAAATTATGTGACTAGAAAAATAGATAGTCAACGGCAAAAAACCTTATATGTTTTCTTAAATACATTTAATATATTTAACTTTCTATAATAACTTTCCACTGTCCATAATGTTACGAATGTCAAAAGCGTTTTCCACTAGTGCTGCACCTTGCTTAATGAAAGCGTTACAACCAGAATTGTTCAAATCATTAGAAGGAACACACATCACATCTCTTCCATACATCAAAGCAAAATTTACTGTGATTGAGGTTCCACTTCTAATCGCACTTTCAGTAACAAGAATACCTTTAGAAAGCATCGCAATTAGGCGATTCCTAAAAGGAAAATGATCTTGATTAGGGGTGACTAAATTTGGGTATTCTGATAAAAGAAGATGGTTATGTTTTATCTCTTCATAAATATCTTCGTTTTCACTTGGATAACATACATCAATTCCAGATCCTAATATCGCAATGGTTTTTCCTCCATTATCAATCGCAGATTTATGGGCAACTCGATCAATCCCTTTAGCCATTCCACTAACAATGATGTAATCTTTACAAACATCCTTAACAACGTCATAAGTTACACCTCTTTTTAATTCTGATGGTTCTCGTGTCCCCACTACACCTAAACAATTAAAAGGTTTTTCAATTAAAGATATGTCCCCATAGTAAAAGAGTACCAAAGGGGGTCGATACATATGCCTTAAATATTCTGGGTATTCTTTATCCATGATGGTTATGGCGTTACACTTGAGGCTTTTACACACCTCGATTGCCTTTAATTCATCCATGTATGTTTTTGAAGTTAAGGCATTTAATATCTTTCGATGGTCGCCTTCAAAAACAATCGCTTCTGCAATTATGATATCTCTTAAACTCATAAAAGACCTCCTCACTTATTTAATAGTGGGAATAAGCGATTTTTTTAAAATAATTTTACTTTTTCAATCAAAAACTTTTTAACAGGTGCGTAACTGAATCTATATATAGATTTAACAGGGCCATATTTTTCTAATAATTCCAAATGGAGTTTAGTGCCATAGCCTTTGTGTTTGGCAATTTGATATTCAGGATATTTTTTATCTAACTCGTAACAAATATGGTCTCTAGTAACTTTAGCCATAATGCTGGCGGCCGCAATACACATCGCCTTAGCGTCGCCGTGAATTATAGCTTCAAATGGTAAATCTGTTTGCATCTTCATCGCGTCAGTAAGAATCATATCATAAGGATGGCTTAGTTTAGCTAAAGCTAAAATCATTGCTTTTCTTGAAGCATTATAAATATTAATTTGATCTATTTCTTGAGGAGAGACTTCGGCGACCGCCCAACTTATCGCGTTCTCTTTAATAATTTGATAAGCTTCCTCTCTTTGTTTTTCATTTAGCTGTTTTGAGTCATTAATTAAGTCGCATTTAAAATCTTTAGGAAGAATGACCGCCCCTGCAACTACAGGTCCTAATAAACAACCTCTACCAGCTTCATCACAACCAGCAATAAAGCGTATCTCGTCACTATAATATTGTTGTTCGTAATCTAAACTCATAACGCCTTTTCAAGAGTAATACGTCCTAATTTACCTTCTTTAAACTCTTTAAGGATTAAGAAATTGGCTTTATCTAAATCATATTGTCCTTGGGTAATTAAACCTCTTTTTTTTGCAACTTCTAAAATAACAGTCTCAGAATTAGATAAATCAGTAATGCCAAATCTATCTTTTAAAGATTCAGGATAATTTTTATTTAAATAGTTAAGTAAAACTCTAACAAGTTCGTCGTTTGGTAAAATCTCTTCTCTAATTGAGCCTAATAACGCTAAATTGGTGGCGTGTTTCTTGTCTTCATAATTCATTGGAAGAACACCAGGAGTGTCTAGTAAAATAAAGTCATTATTAACCTTTATATATTGTTCACCACGAGTATATCCTGGCTTATTTTGTACTCCAGCAGCGTGACGCTTCGCTATACGATTAATTAAAGAAGATTTACCAACATTAGGAACACCAATAATCATTGCCTTAATGGGTTGTGGCTTCATGCCTTTTGCTCTTTCTTTAGCATGCTTTTCTTCACCAAGTTTCTTAACTTCTTCAGATATAAGTTTTTCACTCCTGGGGTTGGTTAAATCTAAAATTAATAAGGAATTTGATGTCTTTTTTAAACAAATCTCCCATTTTTTTGTCTCAACAGGATCTGCAAGGTCGCTCCTAGAAATAACTAATAATTTCTTCTTGTTAGTAATTCGTTTTTCAAATTCTGGATTAATAGAGCTAATAGGTGCACGGGCATCTAAAATCTCGATGACAACATCGACTAATTTAATCTTTTCCTCTATCTCATTTAGGGCTTTTTTCATATGCCCAGGGAACCAATGTATCTGAGTCATGAATATAACCTACTAAAAAATATATAATGGATTGTCGTAATTAACTTTATCAACTAGCACTCCCGTACTGCTATCAAAGTGAGCGGTTCCTAAAATATTAATAACTTTTCCTCTAAGATATGAATAGGTCAAGGGCGTTAAATGTTCCTTGACTGTCTTTTCATAAGAATCAGTGCTACTTCCCCAATTATCACCCATTACAAAATATTCATCTGGTCCTAATGTTTTGCTTACAATATTTCGATTAATAGCAACAGTGTTAAAAATTTTGTTTCCAGTTGAAAAATGATATGTGCTCGCCACAAAAGTTTTAGTCTCAATTTGGAATGGTCTTTCTGGATTATAAATGCCAGAAATAGAATAAGTGTTGCCGTCTTTACTTGCTGTAAAAGTTGCACAAGTGGAATTACATGTTAAAGAAATAGTTTCTCCAGGGAACCCCCATAACCTTTTTACTTTTAAACCATCATCAGACCATCCATTAGGATAGTCAGTAATAATAACGTCAAAACGACGTAATTTATCAATTGCGGATTTACTGGTATCAGCTTTGCCATAATGCGCTCTAGCTTCATCTCCTAATAAGGTTGGAAGCATTGAAGTTCCACTAACATAAATATAGATATAATGGTTCTTATCAAAAATTAATGATCCAGAAACGGCCATTGTAACGGCAAATAAAATATAAAAAACAGGGTAAAAAATAGAAGAGAAAGTCTTTCCTGAAACCACAGATACAACTTTTTTCTTAAAACTCATATATTTATTATAGATAAATGAAATAAAAAAGGAATCATATTCGATTCCTTTTACCTTAATTTTGGTCAAATTATAAGACTTCTTTAATACGAGCAGCTTTACCTGAACGTTTGCGGATGTAGGTAATTTTGTTTCTTCTTACTTTACCTTTTCTCACTACTTCGATTGAAGCAATGCTTGGGGAATGTAATGGGAATGTTCTTTCCACACCGATGCCACTAGACACCTTACGAACGGTAAACGTAGCATTAACACCACCAGCTCTTCTTTGAATAACAACACCTTGGAATACTTGGATTCTGGATTTGTTACCTTCGATAATACGAACAGCGACTTTGACTTCGTCAC
>CADBUF010000052.1 GCA_902797795.1 uncultured Erysipelotrichaceae bacterium | reverse complement strand
CTAATTTCTAGATGGCAGGGGTAGTAGGAATCGAACCCACATTGACGGTTTTGGAGACCGGAGTACTGCCTTTGTACGATACCCCTATTCGACGTTTCCGCCGAGTAATGATTATAAACTACGAAGTATGGAGTTGACAAGAGACATATCAACTTGACCAGCGTAATTCATCTTAAAATGCTTCATTACATTAGGAACTGATTTATCATCAAGACCATTAATGATGTCTCTAATCTCTTGTTCACTTAATTGCTTTGGAAGATAAGAAGACAGCACTTCTTCTTGATGAGAAATAGAGTCCACTCTTTCTTGGTTATTAACTTTTAAATATCCTTCTTTTTCATCGGCAAGTTCTTTTAAGGTCTTTTGAATAATAGCGAGGAGTTCTTTATCTCCAATCTCTTTACCACTAGCCTTTAATTCAACTTCTTGAAGTTTATATTTAGTTAACACTACTGAGAGAACCGCTCTAGTGGTGTTATCTCTAGCTTTCATCGCATTAATATTTGCTGCTTTAATTTCATCGATTAACATATATTTTTCTCCTTAATAATTATTTCACCAATTTGATTTTGTGGAAATTATAATCCAATAAATCCACTATGAGCATTTCTTTAGAAAGAAGCGACTTATTCCCAATTAAATATTTAATCGTCTCACTAGCGGCAATATTTCCAATAACAGCGACCGCAGGAGGATAAACGCCTTGATCCTCATCAATATATTTTTGCTCAATATTGATAGGGAGTTCGCTAAATAGTGATTTGAAGTCAATGGATTCATTAGGAATGTAGGTCATAACTTGCCCTTTAAAATCACTCACTCCACTACAGACAAACGGTATTTCGTTTTTAACGCAGACATCATTAATTAAAAATTTGGTTTCAAAATTGTCGGTCGCATCAATAACAATATCAAACCCCTTTAGTAATCTAGAGGCATTGCTTTTATTTAATCTTGTTATGTGTGTTTTAACGATAACACCACTATTTAGTTTTGATAGTTTTCTTTTAGCGGCATTTGCCTTCTTTTTGCCGACATCCTTTTCATCAAATAGAGTTTGTCTAGGAAGATTGCTAATAGAAATAACGTCATCATCAATAACAGAAATAAATCCAACTCCAGAAGAGACAAGTAGTGGAAGGATATGACTTCCAAGACCACCAGCGCCCACAACAACAACTTTTGAATTTAAAAGTTTTAATTGCCCTTCTTCTTTAATTTCTTTAAGAAAAGTTGAGCAAAAATATCTATCCTTATTTAAGGCATCTAACTTAGTCATATTTATCCGCCACCACGAACATAGATAAGATCAACCTTGTCGCCATCATTAAGCGTTACTTCATCAAATTTGTCGCGTTTATAAAATACATCATTAACTGCAACAAATAGCCAAGGAACCGCTTCTATGTCCTTATAACGCAAAAGATCACCAATAGTGATGTTTTCTTGATATTCATTTGATGACACAAAATCAACAATTAATCTCATAACATTATTATATGTTCTTTTAGAACAATGTTCTATTCAAACATAAAACTTTTAACAAAAAAGGATCAACGCATATAACGTCAATCCCTTTTGAATATTTAATTATTTTTGATATTTTTTATGATATTCCTTGAGAAGTTGCTTTTTGCTTTTATGGCAGCATTCGCATTCACCTGTTGGTAAATGTTTGATTTTCTTATAGATATATCGTCCTAAAACAAACGCTAAGAAAAGAACAACAAAAGCAATTACCAATATTTCAATCCAAAGAGTTTGTGGATTAGTAAACATATTAAGCCCTCAACGCATTTCTCTTTTTAAGACGAGAAATAGTGATAAATGTTGACACTAAAGCAATCACTAAAGCTAAAGTGACTGGTAAGGCCCACGCTAATGAGCTCAAAGTGAAGCAAGATAAGAACGCATATACAAATGTTGCGCCTAAGAAGGAAGTAATAATCCAGAAGAGTAATGTGAATTTGAATGTTCCTTTTCTGAGTTCACCTTTCGCGGTTGCACATGCTGCAAAGCAAGGAATGGTTAACATGTTAAAGGCAATAAATGAGATACATCCTTGCCATGTAATACCAGTGCCATAAATCATATAAGTAACCGCAGTAATTCCTTCTTCATCAGCTTCAATGGCTTCTTCGATAGCTTCAACAACTTCAGGATCCATGGTTCCACTACTAATAAAGGCAACAGCCACAGCACCTAAAGTAACAAATGTTGCAATAACGTCTTCTTTGGCAATTAAGCCCGCGATAGCAGCTACAGCAAACACCCATCCAATAGAGTTTAATTGTGAACCAAATCCAAGAGGAGTGAATAATGGTTGAATAAACATACCGATGGAAGCAAGGATAGAATCTTGCATATCTCCCACCATTTGCCAGTTCCAACCAAAATTAGATAAGAACCAAATAATAATGGTGCTCGCTAAAATAATGGTGAAAGCCTTTTTAACGAAGTGTTTAGCCTTATCCCAAAGGTGAATCATCAAAGATTTGAATTGAGGCCAGTGATATTGTGGAAGTTCCATAATAAATGGAGCAGCTTCGCCTTTTAAAGTGGTATTTCTTAAAATTAAAACTGCAATAATAGCCACCAAAACACCAACCACATACATGGAATAAGTAATTAAATCTACATGAGCAAAGCCAAATGCTTGTGCTACACCACCAGCAATAGCAACCAAAATAGGAAGCTTCGCGCCACAAGAGAAGAATGGAATCACTCTAATCGTGGAAATCTTTTCATTTTCATCTGCTAGGGTTCTAGTGTTAATCATCGCAGGAACAGAACAACCAAAACCCATAATCATTGGGATAAATGATCTTCCAGATAAGCCAAATTTGCGGAAGATTCTATCTAAAATGAAGGCAACACGAGCCATATAACCTGTGTCTTCCATGATGGAGAAGAATAAGAAGAGTACTAAGATTTGTGGCAAGAATCCTAAGATAGCAAATAAGCCACCAAGAACACCGTCACAGATAAATCCGGTTAACCATTGGTTTTCCGCTGGTAAACCAGTAACCATTGCGTATCTAAGTACACCCATACCCGTTCCTAGAGCTTCAACATTATCTCCAATAATCGCGTTAAACGACATATCGAAGAAATTAAATAGGATAACACCTGGAGAATTAATTCCTTTATCAGTCCAGAATAGTCCTTCATATATTGTTCCTTCTAATGAAGGAGCAACACCATTATTCTCAAAAGCCTTTCCTACGAAGAATAAGTTTTCTGAGAATGTTAAATGGAAAACAAAGAATAAGATAACAGCGAATATTAATAAACCGAAAACTTTATGAGTTAAAACTTTATCAATACGGTCTGATTTGTTTTCTTTAACTTTGTGTCCTTCTTCTACGACATGTTTAGTTATCGCCTTGGAGAAATTTGAGGAGATGTAGTTATATCTTTCATCGGCAATAATCGCTTCGATATCATCTCCAAATGTTTCATCGTTAAATGTCTTTTTAAACTCTTGCACCATTGGTAAAAGGTCTTCATGCATCTTGCATTCAATCTCATCATTTTCAACGAGTTTAATCGCATGGAATAACGGGTTATCAACCTTTTTACCTTTGAACGCAATTGTGACATCGCCAATAAGGTGGTTTAAAACTTTATTATTGATGATGCTTTTCCCTACTCTAGAGTGATTGCTTGCTTTATACGCAGCTTCCATCAATTCTTTAAGATTGGATTCTTCTAGAGCGGAGATTTTAACAACCGGAACACCTAATTTTTCTTCAAGGAGTTTCTCATTTAATGTGTCACCAGCTTTTTCTAAGACGTCCATCATGTTAACCGCTATAACAACAGGGACATCAATCTCCAATAATTGAGTGCTTAAATATAAGTTTCTTTCTAAGTTAGTGGCATCAACGATGTTAATAACACAGTCAGGTTTTTCATCAAGAATATAGTTTCTTGAAATAACTTCTTCGCTCGTATAAGGAGATAAAGAATAAATACCAGGTAAATCAATAATTGAAATTGGTTCACTTAGTTTCTTATAAGTACCACTTTTCTTTTCAACAGTAACACCAGGCCAGTTACCAACGTGAGCAGTGCTACCAGTTAAGTTATTAAATAATGTGGTTTTACCACAGTTAGGGTTACCCGCTAAAGCAAAACGCTTCATACTAATCAACCCCCTTTACTTCGAGAAGTACGAGACACGCTTCACTCTTTCTAAGCGTTAATTCATATCCTCTAATTGTGACTTCTAATGGGTCACCTAGTGGAGCTTTCTTTCTTAAATAGACAGTTGCTCCTGGAGTTACTCCCATATCGAACAGTCTTCTTCGAAGGCGACCTTCACCTTCCACTTTTTTAATTAGGCCAGTCTCGCCTATTTTAAATTCATCTAGTCTTTTAAGCATAAATTCCTTCCTTCCTACG
>CADBUF010000051.1 GCA_902797795.1 uncultured Erysipelotrichaceae bacterium | reverse complement strand
TGCTTTTATTATGCGCAAGCCCTCACTCGTCCCAACCAGTAAAGCCTATGGCTTTAATTAAGGTGCTTGCTATCTTCAGGAATGCTAGTTAGCATTGGGAACCTGTAAGAATCTGTTGAATTGTATTATTAAATAATACAAATTTGTCTCCATTTAACCATTTTGATACAATTGCACCCAATCAAGGCGTTTGCACCCAATTTTTGAATGGCGGGTATGGAATTTCGAACCTAAACTGATAGAAATATTGGTATCAGCTTTCGGAACGTTAATTATTATATCACAGTTATTATGCTCATAAAGAAAAAAGTTAAGGCTTTAAACCCTAACTTCTCTGCCATTATAGAATTTAAATGTTATCGTTCTATCCTTGTGGACCACAACTGACTCCACCATCAATCGCCGCATTGATTCATTCCACACTATTAGAATTTTAGGAACACTATTAGAACTACTAATATGAATAAAACGGTATTTTTTCCATATTTTAGGCGTTTTTACAGATACAATAATCAAAAAACTTCGATGTAATCAAAGAAGAAGGACTGATACGTTTTGTAGTTGATTGGTAATTAACTAATAATTCTACAAGCTGGTCTCACACCTAATGATGCAGCGCATTAAGAAAAATAAGTTCCATGCGAACCTCCTAAAGATAAAGAAAACACCGCCGAAGCGATGTTAATCGATATTATTTCTTTGTTATTGTTCCACTAATAGATATAACTTTAGGCCATGCTGTTGAACTACCACCATTATATTCCAATGTATAATTAAATATTTTGAAACATCGTTTGCCGCATCCGTCATCGTCCCAATTATATGCATTATAATCTGCGGCTGGATCATTAGACCCACCAGTAACAATCTTATATTCTTCTTGTTTTCGCGGACAACTTGGCATTAACCCTGATGAATCATAAGTGGTGTATTCAATTTTAACAGTCACGTTATATATATACTTGTCATAATTCTTTGCTGCAAAATCCCAGGTTCTATACCACACAACAAAGCCAAGACCTTCATAAACAACAACGCTGCTACTAAATCTATTATGGTCAGCCAAGTGAAAATAATTTGTGTAATTGTCTAAGGTAACGGATCCTCCATTTTCCGTTTTATTGTCACCGCAAGAAAATAACGTGACACTTAACAAGGGGAGAATTAATAGAGAAATTGGATTTTTCATAATAGCACACCTTTGTACCCCTTACCAACAACAAAAATCAATTCCGAAGTCAATTCAAGATTCAATAGTTGTTGGTGATTATCAACTAATGATGAGATAGTACCGCTGTAAACAACACGACCCGCTTTTTTCAAAGTGATTCTTTCTGAAAAAGAACCAACAATTTTATTAATTTGTTCGCCCAAAAGCATAAGCTTTCTCCTTTTTCTTTTCTTCTATTTTATCTTAGAAAAAAAAGTTCAAGCAGACTAAGCACTAGAGTGCTAATTAATCAGAGATTAAATTAATGAACAATATATCGATTTCACATGTCGCTTCTTCTCTTACCCCTGGATCAAAAAAGAGCTCGCTTCCCCTGGAGGAAGGAATAAGAAGTTTTCATAAGAAAAATCTTGTTTATCGTAATAATCATCTTCACCATCGCCCGTTTCGTGATTCATACTAGTTCCTTCGATTCCCACAGGGTGCTATCAATTCCACTAATATGCTGTTTTCAAGGTAAAATTGCCACATTTAGGCAATAAAAAGCACTAATAATGTATTATAGAACAATTTTGGTATAATCGCTCGAGACCTCATGCTGACTGATGTCCAAACACCGAGTACCGCACTAACCCCGTTCACATCCGGAACTGATACACGCCTGGCCTGAACCTGGTTTATAAAATAAACCTCTTGCGAAAAAAGCAAAGAGGTTTTTTGAATTATTCGTAAGAAGACAGCCTTCCCAAAGGTTAGCTAAGCACGGAACTTCTTACAATTTGCATGTTCAATTGTACGTCTACAATTTGGGAGTCACGCTATCACAATTCGCCGCTCATCCTGATGGGCTTGGCCTTAGGCCTGCATGTCCGCTTGGTCGAATTGTCTTGTGTGTGAGCAAGCTAGCTCCAGGAGTCACACTTAATCAAAGAGGGGTCATCCTCAATTGAACAAATTTGGCTATGAATTAGCGATTTGATACGAACCGTACAAATTAGACAGTCACCGTACAAAATGCCAACCCACCGTACAATGCCATTATTCTACTAATTTATATTTAAAAATTCTAGCTTCTTCATCATAGATGTGTTCCACTTTTCCCTCTTCTTTTAATCGACGGAGCAAATTAGAACAATCAATTAATCTATTAAATCTATCTCTCAAAGGACGATGCATTTTAGTCAAAGTCATAGGGCCATTATCCTTCAATAATTGAAGAATAAATGTTTCAACTTCTTTAGGATCAAGAGGTTGCTTTTTTGGTCTACTCACTGGCTCTGGATTGCTGTCCATTTCTTCGAGAAGTTTATAGGCATATTTTTCAAGGGTATGGGTATTTGTATGAAAAGGTCGTTTGTATTTAGACAAGTCACCATATGCCTTTATAAAGTGATAGCAAACGGCTTTTCTATTAGCGGCTGGTTCACCACTATCTACTCTGGTAATAACCGGATGACCTTTTTCATCTTTTACAAAGTAATACTCAACATTTTCATAGATTATCTTTTTCATGGATTTGGTTTTGCTAGTCATATCTTTATTATTTTAGAACATTTCTTTTTTCTTTAATATGAAAAACCGCCAGCAATCGCCAGCGGCCAGAGGATAATTCAATGGTTATTGTATTTTTATTTCGTTTTTGAGGCCTGCGTAATAAATGAACTCTAGGGTTTGATTCCTTTTTACTAAAACCTTCTCAATTAGTAGGTTCCACAGCTTTTCATCAAAGAAATCAAGGGTTCCTTCTTTATTTTTGATGCTGTCTTCTAACAAACAAAGTCTGCCAACTAACGCTAGTTTTCTTTTCTTTTGAGCTTTTAAATCGTCAATCTTCTTATTAAGAGTGTTTATCTTATCTTCGACAGTTTTGTATCTTGTAAGATACTCTTCTTGGTCCATAGCTGTAGCGGCGTTTTCATCCACCATTTGTTTGGCAACTTCAATAGCGTAATAAAGCTCATTTTCTGTTTCTTCCATTGAGGCATCAATTTCAGCAGTATCCTTAGCTACTTCTTTCATCATTTCAATGTCA
>CADBUF010000050.1 GCA_902797795.1 uncultured Erysipelotrichaceae bacterium | reverse complement strand
TATAACGAGAGGTACTTTTTAATTGCCTATTTTATAAACAAAAATGGGGATTACTCCCCAAAACTCCCCATTTAAGTGAATTGTGCCAACAAAGTTATAAACAAAAATAATCATCCAGGTTCGGATGATTATTTTTTTATTCTTTTAATAACAGAACTAGGAACAAGTCCGCTGACATCAACACCACTATTGGTTAGTTCCATAATCGCACTAGAAGAGATAAACGATTTATCACCTCTAGCCATGAAGAAGACCATATCAATAGTTGAATCAACATATTCATTAGCGCTAGCGAGTTGGAATTCATATTCGAAGTCACTAACTGCTCTAAGTCCTCTAATTAAATGGGTAGCACCATGCTTTTTAGCGTATTCCACAGTTAAGCCATCATAATAATCAACTTTTACATTAGGATAATCTTTAACCGCTTCTTTAATCATCTCTACTCTTTCTTTAGGAGAAAAATTGAAATGTTTATTTGGATTAACAGCAACTAGAATTATCACTTCATCAAACACTTTAACCGCACGAGAAAGGATATCTAGATGTCCGTTGGTAATCGGATCAAAACTTCCTGGATATATTGCTTTTTTCATATTACTACCTTCTTAATACCACAACTTGAATTTCACCATAATGATACTCTCTAATTGTAACATTCCAAAGAGGATTGATATCAATATGACGATTTGATTCAATAGCCACTATCCCTTTTTCATTTAAAATATCGCCTTCAAATATATATCGTAATGCCTCATCATAGCAGTTACTTTCATATGGAGGATCAAGATAAATGATGTCAAATTTCTTTTGGGAATAAGTAAAGTTTTTTAAAGCATCTAAATCTTTAGATTTAATGACTTCACATTTATCTTCAATTTGTAGTGAAGAGATATTCTTTTTTATATAACTAATAGCCTCAGCATCATAATCGACAAATATTGCTTTGTTAGCGCCTCTACTAATAGATTCAATTCCTATTGAACCACTTCCTGCATATAAATCTAAAAAGGTCTTATTAGTAATATCGCCAAGTGAAGAGAAAAAAGCTTCTCTGATTCGATCTTTAGTAGGACGAATAGAAGGATTATTTTCTGGATAGTCTAATTTGCGGTGGCGATAAGTCCCACTAATTACTCTCATCGGCATGTTTTCTTTTCCTTTTTAAATTCGCCTAATAGTATATCATCTATTTCTAAATAGAGATTTCTAACGCGAGAATATATTTCTAAATATTCTTTGACTAATGGATGATTTTGTAAGGCTTCTTTCGCTTTTTTTAACTCATTACGACTTTTAACAGTGAGTTCATGATCCGCACCATATATTTCTTTATTAGATATATATTTTTCTAAGGCCTCATCTTTTTTATTAGATAAAGAATATACTTCATAACTATCATTCATTTTCTTTTCGGCTTCATTTAAAAGAAGAACATCTTCGTTTTTGTTAAGTTCCTCATTAATCTCGATTGCTAAGTTATAAGTACGTTCATCCATATCAATAATTATTATATAAGTTTGCAAAGCAAAATAATATCATTTAAACTAATACCATGAAATTAAAAATCGTCAAAGACAGTAACCAAATCATGCGTAAAAGATCGCTTCCAGTTGAATTACCTTTATCAAAAGAAGATAAGGATACTTTAGATATGATGCTTGATTATCTAATCAAATCGCAAGATGAAGAATACGCCAAAAAACATCACATTAAAGAAGGTGTTGGTTTGGCCGCTATTCAAATCGGTTTATTAAAAAGAATGTTCGTCGTCTATTTCCCAGATCAAGAAGGAAATATCACCCAATATCAACTAGTGAATCCACAAATCATTGAAACATCATTAAAGAAATGTGCGATTGAAGCTGGGGAGGGATGCTTAAGTGTTGATAACGAACATGAAGGATTAGTTCACCGTGCTTATAAGATTAAAATGAAAGCCTTTGATGCCTTACAAAATAAAGAGATTGAAATAACCGCTAAAGGATTTCCTGCAATCGTTCTTCAACATGAATATGACCATCTAAACGGAATGTTCTATTACGATCATATCGATAAAAATAATCCAAATAAAAAGCTCTTAAACGAAGAGCTCCTCTAATAACTAGTCATCTCTAGATGACTTTTTATTTTTTTCTTTAATTTTGTTATATGTTGTTAAGTTATAAGAATCACCACAAGTGGCGACAAAAGTAGGTGCAAAAATATTTCTAATTTTTCCGGCAATTAAATCATGATTAAAAGCGTTAAGCGCATTTCTAATAAGACGTTTTGTTTTTTTATCTTGGATTTCAATTAAAGAACGGACAAAATCTAAACCTGGATTCTCACTACATTCAATCGATATCGCATTCGCATTCTTTCCAAATTTAATCGTGAAGAAACGGCTCGAAGGATATTCCAAAAAGAACACTCTAATAAGTAAATATACTTCACCTTTACCGCTTAAAATAAATCTTCCATCAACCGCAACATCAAATACATTGCCGTACATCGTTAGAAGTTGTCTAACTCCATCTTTAAAATTAAATTTGAGGTGATGTATATCTTCTCCTTCTTTAATAATAAAGAAGTAATCATCGTTCTCTTTTTTAAAGGAAACACTTTTAATGCCTTTAACATAAGTTCCTAATTCATTTTGTAGAAGTAAAGGAAGTATCCCGCAAGTATGAGATACTTTGGTCAAAGACTTATATTCTTTTTTATTTATATAATCAAAGTAATACAAAAGATTATCATAATTCTTTACTTCATGATTCCCTTCGTTAACGCATAAAGGAAATACTCCTTCTTCTTTTGAAGCAAAATATTTATGAGCAATTTTAAATAAATTACTACCATGGAAAGCTTCATTATTACTAGAACAAGTAACAATAACAACGCCACTATTACGATAAATCATCGCATTTTGATCATACATTCCATTTAATGTACAGAAATTAAGTTTTTCATTGACCCAAACCTGAAATCCATAATCAAGACTATGACCATATTTAGTGGAATCAAATTGTTTACTAGTCATCATTCTAATCCACTCTTGAGAAATAATTTGGTGACCATCATATTTACCAAAATCACGAACAAGGATACCAAGTTTAGCCATATCTTCTGGTAAAATATATAATCCCCATCCGCCTTTAAAATAACCTTCAGGCGATAAATCAAAATAAGTTTTAGCAATTCCTAAACGATCAAAAATCTTCTCTCTACAAAATTGTTCAAACTTCATTCCTGCGATTTTTTCAACGCATACACTGAGTATATAGGTATTCATTGAGTTATATTCAAACTTGCTTCCAAATTTAAATTTGCTTTTACTATTAAAATAATCTTTAACCCACTTATACGAGGACGCACTTTCCATTTCGTTAAAAGAAATGCCAGTGGAGTGAGTTAATAAATGCCTAAGAGTAATCTGTCTATTTTTTCTCTTTTTTATTTTCTTTTCGTTATCTAAAATCTGACAAACAGGAATATCTAAATCCACTTTTCCTTCATCATATAAAACGCCTAAAGCTAAACTCACTACTGATTTAGAGAAGGAAAAGACACAATCCCAACTATCTTTTTGATAAGGATGATTATATTTTTCATAAATGACTTTATTATTTTTAATAATAAGAAGACGATTAATTCTAATAGAAAGATCACTATCAAGCTCTTTAATAAAGGAATAAATATATTCTTTCCTCATCCCTTCTTTTTCTGGGGTGCTTCTAGATAAAAAATTAATCGTTTCATCACGAGGAAAAACGAAAGGCTTATCCTGGTCAATTTTTTTAACAATAGGAATAGTAGAAGTATTTGTATTCAAATTCTTCAAAAGTAATCTAAGACTATTAAATGCGGTACCGAGTGGCATACTATACAACTATTATCTTATAAATTTTTATAAAAAGATACGACAAAAAGAAGCAAAAGCTTTGCTTTTTTAAAAACTAGAGATTTTA
>CADBUF010000049.1 GCA_902797795.1 uncultured Erysipelotrichaceae bacterium | reverse complement strand
ATATATATAAAATTCGTTTAGCAATTAAATTTTAAGGAGTGTATTTATGGCTATTAACGTAAGTGAAATTAACGCCGCTCTTGATGCTATTGAAGTTAGCAAAGGCATTTCCAAAGAACGCGTTATCGAAGCACTAAAAGAATCAATGGCAAAAGCGTATCGTAAGTCTCTTGGTGGAGATGACGCTTTAGTCAATGTTGTTTTTGATTTAGATGCTGGAATTATCGAGATGTATCAAATTAAAAACGTTGTTGAAGACGTCACTGACGATTTACTTGAAATCTCAGTTGAAGACGCTAATGAAGAAGATAAGAGCAAGAAATATAAGGTTGGAGATGAATTCCATATCCCTGCTAATATCGATGAACTTCGTAAAGCAATGGTTATCACCATTAAGAATTTAATGAAACAAAAATTCGCTGAAGCAGAAAAAGAAGTTCTCCACGAACAATTCAAAGACAAAATCAATACTCTTATCACTGGTCGAGTTGAACAATATGATGACCGTGGTGCTTCTATTAACATCGGAAGAACGAGTGTTTATCTTCCAAGAAAAGAAATGATTAAAGATGAAAGATTTGCGATTGGTGACACAATTAAGCTTTATGTTAACGATGTCGCAAGTGGCACCAAAGGTGCACATATTGTTGTTTCTCGTGCTTGTGAAGGATTCCTTAAAGCGTTAATGACCGAATCCATTCATGATATATATGATGGCACTATTGTCATTAAATCAGTGGCTAGAGAAGCCGGTGAAAGAAGCAAAGTTGCCGTTTATTCTAGTGATCCAAACGTTGATCCTGCTGGCGCCTGTATTGGTCCAAATGGAAGCCGTATTCAAAAAGTTGTTTCTCAATTAGGAAATGGCTCCTCCAAAGAAAAGATTGATATTATCGCTTATAAAGAAAATCCAGGATTATACATCATGGAAGCTTTAAAACCTGCTCATGTTGTTGGAATTAAAGTTGATGAAGATCCAGAAAAGAAATCCGCTCTTGTGGTAGTTAAAGACGACTCCTTATCTTTAGCTATTGGAAGAAAAGGTGTTAACGCGCGACTTGCTGTTAAATTAACTGGTTATAACATTGATATCAAAGTTGAAAGCGAAGCTATTGAAGCTGGACTTGAATATCAAAGCTTTGAAGAACTTAGCGCTATTGAAATGGAAGAAAGAGCTAGAAGAATTGCTGAAGCTCAAAGGGCAGCTCTCGTCTATCAAAATAAAGATGAAGGAGTTCTCCCAGGACTTCCAGAAGGCTATGTTGCTCCTCAAGCTCGTAACTACGAAGAAGAAACAAATGATTTTGACACTGCTTTAGAAGAAGTAGCGGAAGAAGAAGAGGTTTCAGTCAAGGAAGAAAAAGCTGAAGTTAAAGAAGAAAAGGCGCCAGAAGTTGAAGTTAGTGAAAAGAAAGAAGAAGCTCCTCAAACTTCTGTTAAGACAACAACAACAATTGCTGATCTAGAGAAATCTTTAGAAGATTCTTCTAAAAATCAAAAGAAATCTAACTATAAACGTTCTAAAAAGAAAACGGATGAAGAAGAGGAAGATAAGGGTGACGCGCTTAGCCATGTCGATGGTCCTCGTATGTCCATTTACACTGAAGAAGAACTCAAAGAAATCGAAGAAGAAGAAAACGAAGTCGAAGAAGATATTGATGAAGACATCGATTACGATGAATATGATCAATATTACGACGAAGACTAATTATTTATATGAATAAAAAGCCACCCATTTTTCGTCAATGTGTAATCACTAGAGAAAAGCTTCTTAAGGATGACTTGTTTAGAGTGATTAAAAATGACAAACAAATTGTATTAGATGAAAATCATAACTTAGGTGGTCATGGGTATTACGTCAAAAAAGATATCAAAGTAATAGAAACTGCTAGAAAGAAAAACGTGTTTGCTAAATTACTTCACGTTAATGTCGATGATGATTTCTATCTATCTTTGATAGATATGGTTAAAGAAAAGAGGGATTGATATGGGTAAAAATAACAAAACTTTCGAAAGAGAAACAAACGTTTCAACAAAAGTAAGTGCCGATAAGACGAAAACCAAAGTCAATGGTGGAGTCTTTGTTTACACTGGTGCTATTTCAACTAGCGAACTTTCTAAATCACTTAATGTTCCAGTTGCCGATATTATTAAATTCCTTTTCATGCAAGGAAAGATGATTACCATTAATACCATCTTAGATGATGAATTAATTGGTTTGGTCTGTTTACAATTTGGTTACGATTTTGAAAAGAAAACCATTGTTGCTGCTGAAAATTTTGAAGATGTCGTCATTAATGACGATCCTTATAAACTTAAAATTCGTCCTCCAGTTGTTACGATTATGGGACATGTTGACCATGGCAAGACTACATTAATTGATGCGATTAGAAATTCTAACCTTGTCGCTGGTGAAGTTGGTGGTATTTCTCAAGAAATTGGTGCTTACCAAAAAGAAATTAAAGGTCAAAAAATCACCTTTATCGACACTCCGGGTCATGAAGCTTTTACCGCGATGAGAAGCAGGGGTGCTTCTGTTACAGATATTGTTGTTTTAGTTGTTGCTGCTGATGATGGAGTTATGCCTCAAACAGTGGAAGCAATTGACCACGCTAAAAGCGCAGGAGTCCCAATTATTGTTGCTATCAATAAAATTGATAAACCAGGCGCCGATCCTGAAAGAGTGAAGACCGAATTAATGCAATATGAAATTGTTGCTGAAGAATATGGTGGAGAAAACATTATGGTGGAAATCTCCGCTAAAAAGAAACAAAACATTGAAGGATTGCTTGAAGCCATTATTTTAGTTAGTGAAATGAAAGAACTTAAAGCCAACCCAGATCGTTATGCTTTAGGTACGGTTTTAGAGGCCAAACTCGATAAGAATGAAGGTCCTAAAGCTACGCTTCTTATTCAAAATGGCACATTAAAAGAAGGTGACTACTTAGTTGTTGGTACTTCTTATGGTAAAGCTAGAAGAATGACAAATGAATTTAAGAAAGTTCTTCAAGTTGCTACTCCTAGTACCCCAGTTTCTGTTATCGGTTTAGCCGAAGTTCCTGAAGCTGGCGACCATTTTATGGCCTTTGCAGAAGAGAGCGAAGCTCGTCAAATTGCTTTAAAACGTAAGCAACTTAAAGAAGCCAAAGAAAAGAATAAGAGCAGCGCTGCTAGCTTAGAAGATTTATTCAATATGGCAAAAGCTGGTGATGTACAAACAATTAACATCATTATCAAAGCTGATAGCACTGGTTCTGCTGAAGCAGTAAAGAATTCCTTAGAAAAACTTAATACAGATAACATTAAGATTAATGTTATTCGTGCTACTAGTGGTGCAATCACTGAAAGCGATATTCTTTTAGCAAGTGCATCTAAAGCAATTGTTTATGGCTTTAACGTTAGACCTGACGCTAAAACTAGAGCAAAAGCTGATGAAGAAAAAGTTGAAATCCGATTACATAACATCATCTATGCTTTAATTGAAGAAATTCAAGCCGCGATGAAAGGCATGCTTAAAAAGGAACTTGTAGAAAAAGTTACTGGTCAAGCCGAGATTAGAAAATTATTCAAAGTTTCTAAAGTTGGCACCATTGCTGGATGTATGGTTACTGATGGATTTATCAAGAGTAACTCTTTAATAAGAGTTATTAGAGAAGGTGTCGTTGTTTATACTGGTAAACTTGCTTCTCTTCAAAGAGAAAAAGATCAAGTCAAAGAAGTTAAAGCTGGATTTGAATGTGGCATGTTAATTGAAAATTATAACGACATCAAAGAAAATGACATCATTGAAGGATACGAAATGGTGGAGGGCAACTAATGGCGAACAAGCAAGAAAGAATTGCCTCCATTATTAGAAAAAACATTGCTGAAATTATTCAATTTCAAGTGAAAGATCCTCATCTTGGCTTTGTCTCAATTCCAGAAGTTAGAGTTTCTAAAGATTTTTCCTACGCGACGGTTTATGTTTCCTTTATTAAGGACGAAGACATAGAACCATCTCTTGAAGTTCTTAACAAGGCTCGTGGATTTATTAGAAGTGAACTCGCTAGTAAATTAGACACTCGTCGAGTTCCAGAAATTCGCTTTGTCTTAGATGAAGGCTATAAAAAAGAAGAAAGAATAGCAGAATTATTGAAGAAATAGGAGATATTTATATCTCCTTTTTGAATTATGGACCGTATATTTTTAATCAACAAGCCTATTAAACTCACTTCTAGACAAGTTTGTAATCAAATAGGTAAAGCATTTAAAGAAAAGAAAGTTGGTCATGTTGGCACTCTTGATCCTTTTGCTAGTGGACTATTAATTGTTTCAACAGGAAGATGCACAAAGGCTAATGCTTTTTTTGATGAATCGATTAAAGAATATGTCGCTGATATTACTTTAGGTGTTGAGACTGATACTCTAGATAATGAAGGAAAAGTTACTGCCACTAAAGAAGTTAAAAAATATACAGAAGAAGAAATTAATGATGTTTTAACATCATTTTTAGGAGAACAACAACAAGTTCCTCCGATGACTAGCGCAATTCATGTTAATGGAGTCAGATTATATGATTTGGCTCATAAAGGAATTGAAATTGAACGCCCTAGTAGGGTAATTAATGTCTATGACATACGCCTTAAAAACTATGATCAAACTAAAAATGTTATTACAGTCTATTTTAAAGTTAGTAGTGGAACTTACATAAGGGTTCTTGGGGGAGATATTGCTAAAAAACTAGGAAATGTAGGTCATCTATCTAGATTAGTTAGAATCGGAGTTGGTCCATTTAAGTTAGAAGAATGTTCTTCTATAGAAGATATCGTAAATAAGGTTAAAGAAGGATATTCTACCTCCGAGATATTATCTCGTTTTATTTCTAAAGTAACTCTTGATGATAAGAAAATTGAAGATATCAAAAACGGAAAAATAAAGTATTTAGAAATAAATACATTAGAAGATAAAATATTAGTAGTTTCTTCTAGCGATGAGGCGATCGCTATTTATAAAAGAAACGAAAACCGCAAACTCGAATTTGTTAGAGGTTTATTTTAATGAAAATTATTGAGATTGATGTGAATAACATTGAACTTAAGGAAAATAGAATCAACCTTGTCCTTGGGTATTTTGATGGTGTCCATATCGGTCATCAGAAGATGATTAATAAAGCTATTGAAGAAGGCGAAACAGGAATTATGACTTTTGATATTTCTCCTTCTTTTGTTTTAGGCAAAAGCATCAAATATTCTCATATTACATCTCTATTTGATAAGGCTAATATTTTCAAACATATGGGCGTTAAATATCTTTATATTTTGCGCGTTTCAAAGCCATTATTAAATCTTAGTAAAGATGAATTTATGGACAACATTTTAGCAAAGATTAATCCTAAAAAAATCTTTATTGGAAAAGACTATCATTTTGGTAAAGATGGAGCGGGTGATGCTATTTATTTAGCGACGCGTTTTAATGTTCATGTTGAAGAGTTGTTGGAGAGTAGTGACACTAAAGTGTCATCAAGAGCAATTAGAGAACTTATTTCTTTAGGTGAGATGGAAGAAGTTAATAAACTTTTAGGCCGCCCATATCAAGTTACAGGCTTAGTTGTTGAAGGCTTTCATAATGGTGAAAAAATCGGATTTCCAACCGCTAATTTGGAACTCTCATATCCTTATGTTTTACCTAAGATTGGTGTTTATATTGGTTATGCCAAAATCTTAAATAGTAGATATAAAGCAATCATCTCAATGAGCACCCATCCAACCATTCAAGAACTCAATGATCCAATCATCGAAGTTCACCTCATAAATTTCAAAGACAATTTATACGGAAAAGAAATTGAAGTACAACTAGTGAGATATATTCGTGACATAAAAAAATATGACTCTACTGAGGAATTAAAAGCTCAACTTACAAGGGACTGCGAACTTGCTAAAAATGAACTTAAATAATTTGAAAAACTAAATTCCGTTGTAACATTAATTCCGATTGTCATATACTTCCTAAACTATATTCGTCCGAGTAGCGGCTTCTACTTGGATTTTTTCTTTAATTCGTATTTAATCATATCGATATTTTTGATGATTAGATCACCTGGCTTGATATATTTGATGTTTAACTCATGATCCTATCAATTGCTTTAGCTATTTCTTTTAAAGATTCACCTTCCATTATTCCTTTTTCATGCGTTCTCGCATCTCTTTTGTCATGTGCTTATTTTTTTCATATAAGTCTCCTTCCTGGAAGCATAGACATATAAAAAATAACATTTGTAAGAGAAAATTCCGAAAAGCAAAGTTTTAATTCCATAAACGGAATTTAGTTTTTCAAGTTATAAATTAGCACTCATACATAAAGAGTGCTTGCTTCTTCTTCTTCTTCTTCTTCTTCATATACTTATATTTATACTTGCATCAAATAAACTTTTTTGGGGGAAAAATACGGGGAAGAAAAAAAGTAATTGATTATGTAATTTTTGGAGTGCTTTGTTTAGGCATGGTTTTAGTAACTATTTCGTTATTTTTGCCATTTGTAGCGGTTGAATCTTTCACTGTTTCAAGTTTGAAAGAAATCTTTACCGATGTGGGACAAAAATTGTCGTTTGATGACAAACTTGTTGTCGCCCAAAGATGGATACAAAAATATAAAAATACTAATAAAAATACTAGGAGAAAAAAACAATGATTAAAGTATTAAACAAAAAAGCAATAATAGCGTTTCTGTTGTCGCTTTCATTAGTGTCTTGTGGAACTCAACAAGGAGAAAGAGGACCGGTAGGTCCACAAGGCGAACAAGGAGAAACCGGACCT
>CADBUF010000048.1 GCA_902797795.1 uncultured Erysipelotrichaceae bacterium | reverse complement strand
TTTTAAATATGTTGATTTGTCCGAGGATAAAGTTATTGAACATTTAGCGACTTTTGTTTCTAATCTCTGGCAGATTCACGCGTTTCAAGAAGGAAATACTCGTACCACTGCGGTATTTTTTATCAAATATCTAAGATCGCTAGGATATGATGTAACAAATGATGTTTTTGCTAAAAATGCCTGGTTTTTTAGAAACGCCTTAGTGAGGGCCAATTTCAAGTTCGTCCGTAAAGGCATACATGATGATAAAAAATACATTATTATGTTTCTAAGAAATTTACTTCTTAATGAACACAACATATTAAGAAATAGAGACTTACGTATAAGCATTGATTCTAATGATAATGAAACCACCACAAGGGAAACACGCGTTTTAGAATTAATCAAAGATAATCCGAGAATCAGTATTGATGAATTGGCAAGTAGAATTGGTGTTTCCCCGCGAACCATTGATAGCGTCATAGCGTTTTTAACAAAAGAAAAGAAAATTAAAAGAATCAACGGTAAAAGATACGGATATTGGGAGATCCTGTAACTTGCTACAGCTTTACTAGAAAAGTCATATAAAATACGAAGAAATATCTTGGTGTAGTGTTATGAATTGCACAGAAAAGTAATCAATCGTACTTGCTTACTTGTGCTATAATTTTTATATAAACTGTTTATATAAGAAGGGATATGTTGATTTATGGCTACATATAACGCAGAAATAACGCAAAAATTCCTAGATGAGTATAAGACTTTCGAATATATCGAAGAAAATGACTCTTATCGGTTTGAGATGATTAAAAAAAATTATAATCTCGAATTTAATTCTTTAAGACATATCCGCAACTGCTTAACGCATACTCCGAAAGTCAATGGTGAATTTCCTTTTCATGTCGCTGATTATGTTTTGCAAACACTAGAAGAAATAATAAACAAATTAGTGGTAAAAGCTTATGATGTTGGGGTTAAAAAAGATAATATTAAAACATTTTCGCCAAACACTGATGTGTTACACGCGGTGCGTTTTATGGATCATCATCACATCACTAATGTCCCAATCTTTGATGAGAAAGGGTGTGTAAGATATGTTGTTTCTATGCGAACAATATTCTCTATTCTTGCAAATAAAGATTACGATGAAGATAAAACATATGTTATTGAAGATTTAAAAGATAAATTTGATATTAATAGTAGCAAAGATTTATATTACCTTTTCTTAGCAAAAGATACCTTTGCTTTTGACGCTAAACAATATTTTATTGGCTATAACAAAGAGCACAAAAGATGCGCCTTAATATTTATTACTGAACATGGTTTAAGAAATGAACCTGTATTAGCAATCGTTTCCCCTGGAGATGTGTTTAATATCTAATAAAAATTAATTGATAATAAGTCGTCCAAATCGGGCGATTTTTTATTTAAACATATTACGCAAATAAAAATTTAAGTATGAATGAACTAAGGCAAAAAAGAAATGGGGGATCTATTTCATTTTAAGATTTTAAAATGTAAACATTTTTGCCTGACGCAATCTCTTTTAATCTAGTTTTTTCATTAAATAAATTGAAAAAGACATTATATATTAATATAATTTTTTTAAAGTGTATAAGGGGATTAGATTAATATTAATCTTATGCCCTTATTCTAATACCGACATATTTTTAAAAAGGAGAATCTATGTTTAAATTACTTTTCAAAAACATGAAGGCAAAAAACTGGATCGTAGTTGCGGTGATTTTCATCCTCACTTTTGGTCAGGTTTTCTTCATGATGACGATTGTGCAAAACATTGAAGCGCTTACTAAATCAGTAGGTGAGCAAAACGTCGATGCGATTTGGCGTTATGGCTTATACATGGTTATTTGCGCGGTATGTATGGCCATAGTCGAAGTTATTATTCGTTTTGTCGCTAGTGCGGCCGCTAGTAACACAGTGACTTCTTTAAGAGAAAAACTCTATAAAAGAGTGAATGAATTTGCTCTTTCTGATTTTGCCTCTTTTTCCACTGAGTCTTTAATAACTAGAACCACTAATGACATTCAAAATGTTCACCTTGCGTGGTTAACCTTCTTAAAGACAGCCTTTGTTGCCCCAATTACATTGGTGTGGTCAATCATTCTTTTGGCACAAAAAGCTAATACATCATTAACTGTTGTGACTGCTGTTTGGGTCTTCTTACTCGTTGCAGTTGTCGCTATTTTATTAATGATGGTGACCCCAAAATATAAGATTGTCCAAAAATTAACCGACTACCTTAATGTTTCTTCAAGAGAAAACTTAACAGGTGTCCGTGTTGTTAGAGCGTTTAATGCTGAAAAATATCAAGAAGGTAAATTCGAAGATGTTAACGCTAAATTTACAAAAGTACAAATCTTTACTGGTCGCGTTCTTGCCTTCTTCACTCCATTTGTGATGATGGTCATGATGGGCTTAACCTTATGTATCTTATGGGTTAGTGCTTACACTATTAACGGTATGGATTCTAACGCTGCTAATGCTGCATTTAGTTCTACTAATGCCTTCGTTATGCTTGCTAGCCAAATCGTTATGTCTTTCATTCTTATTATCACTCTTATCGTTATTTGGCCAAGAGCCTCTGTTTGTGCGAAACGTATTCAAGAAGTTATCGATCACGAAGTTACAATTTTAGATACCGATAAGCCTGTGGAATTTAAAGAAAAAGGTACAATTGAATTTAAAAATGTCGGCTTTGCTTATCATGGCAGCGATAAAGAAGCAGTCTCAAACATTTCCTTTAAAGTGAAACAAGGTGAGACTATTGCCTTTATTGGTGCAACTGGTAGCGGTAAAACCACAATTATTAATATGATTCCTCGTATGGCAGACTGCACTAGTGGTGAAGTCTTAGTTGATGGAGTTAACGTTAAAGATGTCCTTCAAAAAGATTTAAGAGATCGTATTGGTTACGCTCCTCAAAGAGGGTTCCTCTTTAAAGGTATTATCAAAGATAATATCGCCTTTAAAAATCCAGAGATGTCTTTAGCAGACGTTAGATGGGCTGCTGAAATCGCTGATGCGGATGGATTTGTAATGAATAAACGTAATGGTTATGAATCTGAAGTTGCCCAAGGTGGTATGAACTTCTCTGGTGGACAAAAACAAAGACTTTGTATCGCTAGAGCGGTCGCTACTAAACCAGAGATTTTAATCTTTGATGACTCTTTCTCTGCTCTTGACTATAAGACAGATAAAGTTGTTAGAGGTCGTATTGCTGAAAAACTTCCAAACACCACACGCGTGATTATCGCTCAACGTGTTGGTACGATTATGGATGCTGATCAAATCGTTGTTTTAGATCATGGCAAGATGGTGGGTATTGGCAAACACTATGATTTAGTGAGGAATTGCCCAGTTTACCAAGAAATTGCCTTATCTCAATTAAGTAAGGAGGAATTAGGATTATGAGTAACAAAGTAAACGCCGCTCCTAAAGAGAAAAACAAATTAGGCAGTCTCGTAAAGGCTTTCCATAAATACTATGTTCCTTTTGTTATTGCTATCATCCTTCTTATTGCGTCTGTCGTCTTTACTATTTTGACTCCAGGCACAGTTCGTAATTTAACTAATCAATTAGTTCCAACTCAAGATGCAATTGTTGATGGAAAATTCGTTGTCAATTTTGACAAAGTTCTCCATTACGCGACAATCTTAATTATTTATATTGCCGCTTCATTCATTGGTGGATTTGCTTCTGGCTATATCCTTAACACCATTATTCAAAAATTCTCCAAAGATTTAAGAAGAGATATCTCTTCTAAGATTAACAAGATGCCTCTTAACTTCTTTGACACCACTCAAACTGGTGACATCCTCTCAGTTATGACTAACGACGTTGATACCTTATCAACATCATTACAAAACTCTGTCAGTATGTTAGTTCAATCTGGTGTCATGTTAATTGGTGTTTTACTTGCGATGTTTATTGCTTGTTGGCAAATGGCGTTAGTGGTCCTTTGCTCTTTACCAATCATGTTAGTCATCATCTTCTTAACATTTAAGAAAGCCTTACCATTATTTGATCAAACTCAAAATGTTCTTGGTGATGTTAACGCGACGGTTGAAGAGAATTATTCTGGACAACTAGTTATCAAAGCTTTCAACGCTGAAGGTAAAAAGATTGAAGAATTTAAAGAAAAGAACAATGTCCTTGGTTCAGTTTTATATAAATCCCAAGCTATCGGTGGACTTATTGAACCTGCCATGTCCTTTGTTTCCTATTTAACTTACGCAGCCGTTTTGATTACTGGTGGCTTATTATTCGCCAACGGCAAAATCTCTGATATTGGTATTATTACTGGATTTATTATCTATGTCTCTCTCTTCCAAGAACCACTTGCACAAATTGGTCAAGCAAGCTCTACCATTCAACTTGGTACTGCGGCTTGTAACCGTGTGTTCAACCTCTTAGAACAACCAGAACTTGATGATGATAGTTATAAACCAGTCCTCCTTGATCACTCTCATATCCGTGGTGAAGTGGAATTTAAAGATGTATGCTTCGGCTATGATCCAAATAAACTTACCATCAAACATTTCTCTGGCAAGATTAAACCAGGTATGAAAGTCGCTATTATTGGTCCTACTGGCGCTGGTAAAACCACATTAGTGAACTTATTAATGAGATTCTATGAACTCACTAGTGGTGATATTTTAGTGGATGGAGTTTCCATTAAAGAAATGTCAAGAGCGGAGCTCCGTGACATCTTCGGAATGATCCTTCAAGAAACATGGGTCATTAATGGTTCATTAAGAGAAAACGTCGTTTATAACTTAAAGAACGTTGATGAAGATCGTCTTAAAGAAATTCTTGAAGAGACAAATTTAGCCCACTATGTGGAGACCTTACCTCAAGGATTAGACACTGTCATTCAAAAAGAAAGTGCCTTATCCGCTGGTCAAAAACAATTAGTGACCATTGCTAGAGCGATGACGGAAAACGCGCCAATGCTCATCCTAGATGAAGCGACTAGTAACGTTGATACTAGAACCGAAATCTTAATTCAAAAAGCAATGGATTCCTTAACAAAGGGAAGAACAAGCTTCGTTATTGCTCATCGACTTTCCACAATTAAAAACGCTGATCTCATCTTTGTTATGAAAGATGGTAACATCGTTGAAACTGGAAACCATGATTCGTTAATGAAACTTGGTGGATTATATTCTGAGATTTACAATTCTCAATTCAACTAATAAAAGTGAAAGTACCTCGTATCCTAAATATTTGGAAAGGGGTACTTTTTCTATGTGATTAGATTTATATTTAGTTGTAAATATAACAACCAGGATTTATAATTATTTTATGAATAAAATCATAAATATTAAAAGTAAAAAATCTATTTTAGATATTAAAAAATTTAAGGACAAAAAGTATTCTTTGATTGATATTAAATTTGAAAATATTCATTTAAAAGATATTAATAAATTTGTTCTTTTTGAATTGTTTGATAAAAATGATTTATACATTAGTTCAACGACATTGTGGGAATTGATGCAACCAATTGGTAGCGCTGGCTCCCATAATTATCACGATTTGACCCCTGAAGATATTTACTATGCTCTAAACGCAGTCAGCAATCCTTATTGTGTTTTTAGGGTTAAGCATGGACGTTATGCTGTTATCCCTGTCTATATTTCTTCTTTTAATGAACCATTAATGATTGTGATAGAAAAAGGTGTGGAATTAGTTAACAAACAAAATGCTAATGTTAATAAAATTATTACCATTTATCCAAAAAGCAATCTTAATAAATACATTCTAGGATTAAAGGAATGTGATGTTTTATACATAAAAAAATGAGAACCGAACGGGGCTCCAATTGCCACCTTGGATTCTCTACCGTTTGAAGATGTACCTTTTTATGGGCCCT
>CADBUF010000047.1 GCA_902797795.1 uncultured Erysipelotrichaceae bacterium | reverse complement strand
TGTTATAAATTCTTTTCCATCCACTGGTTAATTTCTTCTCTCATTTCTTCGTATGGCAAAGTATAACCAGCTTGTAATTCGTTTAAGATAAAACTACCAGCGAAATATTTGTCTTCCCTAATATAGTAACGATATTCTTTTACTTTTCTTCCAATATTTTTTCTAGCTTGATTATCGTTATCTAATATTAAATTTAAACATAGTTTAAGTGTAGCAACATTGATATCAGAATGAATCAAGCTATAGACATCAATTAGATGCTTATATGGTCGAGGTAATTCGTTGGTGATAGCGATTATTTTTTCCGCCATGACATATTCAACTGGAGTGGCAATAAAGTCTCCAGAAATAATATCTGGAATTAATAGTTTTTCTTTTGGAACTTTATCGTAGATGTCTTTATTTGATATTCCATCAAGAGTTAATAGATACGAATTTCCACTTTTATTCGATAGTTCTAATTCAAAATTAAAAGTGTCGTAATAGAAATTTCCATCTGCAGGTTCTTTTTTGAACTTTTTGATTTTGATATTGTTAGAAGCAAATACTTCTTCGACCTGGTTATAAAATCTATCAATATCGTCAGAAATAATAATATCTAAATCGCTTGTTTCTCTTGCTTTTTCGTTCAGGTGATATTGAAGAAGAATTCCTCCTTTAACTAGAAAATCAATTTTCGCTTCTTTTAAGATTTTAATTAAATAAAAAAGCAACGCTAGTTTGTAAACTCTACCAGAAGGAGAAGATTTAATCTTCTCTTCGGCGAAGTTGGCCAAACTTAAAATATCAGCGTTACTTAATTCGTCTTTGCCTAATTCAAATAAACCTTTAAGTGGTAAAAACTTATAATTTTCCGTAATGTTCCAATTATGCGTCAAATTGGCAGCCACAATCATCACATGTGCAGTGATAACCGCCTCTACTATTACGCATTTCTGCATCATAAGTTCCGTGAGTGTTGACACCATCACAATTTGGGCATCTTAAGCCTCTCACTTCTTTTTGTTGGCATCCACCACCGCTAACTGCTTCTAATTGTTCATCGGTAAGTTCGATACCTTCTTCTTTAGCTAAAGCTAAGAGCTCTTCACTATTGTGACATGAACGAGCTTTTTCGACTTGTTCAACTGTTAATCCTTTTAATAAATCTTCTTTACTCATATACATTTTCCTCCTACTAGGTTTTAACAAATGTTCGTATTTTTCAAAAATATTTTATCATAGTTTTTAGTTTTTGACTATTCATCAAGTCTTTGTCTTTCAACAAGTTCAAAGAATTTACCCTTTTTTGCAATGAGTTCTTCATAGTTACCGCTTTCCATAATTTTGCCATCTTCCATATAAATGATACGGTCACAGTGTTTGATCGTGGAAAGTCGATGAGCGATGACAATACGGGTACAATTAAGTTTGTTGATGGATTCCGCGATATTATTTTGAGTAACGTTATCTAAAGCACTAGTGGCTTCATCAAAGATTAACACTTTAGGTTTATTAACAATTGCCCTAGCAATCATGATCCTTTGTTTTTGTCCTCCGGAAATGCCACCTTGTCCTTCAGAAATAACAGTTTTCATTTTCATCGGCATTTCTCTAATATCACTAGCAATGCCAGCGGTTGTCGCCGCTTCCCAAGCATCTTCTTCTTTTAGATGAGGGGCAGTAATTAAAATGTTAGACATAATATCAGCGTGGAAAATACCACCATTTTGGGTAACAGAACCTATTTTTGATCTCAAAGATTGAAGATTTAAGGTACTAATATCATTTTTGTCATAATAAATAGTGCCTTCAGTTGGTTTTTCAAAACCAAGTAAAAGTCTCACTAGTGTCGATTTGCCACATCCCGTTTTACCGACAACACCAACATATTCACCTTCATGAATTTCTAAGTTGATATCTTCCAAAATATTTCTTTCATTTTCATCGTATCTAAATGTGAGGTGATCAAGTTTAATGTTGCCTTTAAGTGTTTCGATAATTTTCTTATCTCTATTGTCCTCTTCTTCCGCTTCTAAAATAGGTCTAACCATATCTAAAACTGGTCTAACTCTCGCTAAGGTGTTAGAAATTTCTGAAGCGGAACTAGCAGCAGCGCTTAAAGAACCAAATGAAGCAGTGAAGGCCATAAATGAACTGACATCAATACTATTTTTAGAAGCGATGACATAAATAATGATCTGGCCTATCAAACCAATAGCGAGCGAGATAGCCGCTGATAATCGAATGATTAAAGGTGGATTATATAAAGGTCTACTACTTTTCGCATAATCATTTGCCCATTTAGCAAACGCTCTTTTTTCTGCTCCTGCCAATCTAATTTTTTGAATACCGCTAATAATCGCATAGGAAGTACCATTTTCTTTCGCACTTAATCTCATTTGCTTTCGTGAAACATTTATTTGAATAAGGGAAATAAGAACATTAAATATTGTGGTAATAACCAGGATTAAAACAACTGGTAAAACTAAATGTGGAGCAAATTGGACAATTTGAGTCATATAGGCAAGAGACATCAAAGTCGATAAGAAAGTTAAAAACACTCCGTTAAAGATGAGTTGCGATAACGCTGAAACACTAGTAAATCTAGCAACAAGTTCGCCAGTCGAATATTTTTTGAAAAATGACGGAGGCAGAGACATAAGTCTCATCATCGTCGATTCTTGCATTAACTTTTCAATCTTAATGGCAATACGAGCGTTCATAAAGGCTTGCGATGATTTAATCAAAATATAGCCTAATCCCGCTCCTACTAAATATATAGCCACAGTTCTAAAAGCTTCATAATTTGCGTTTTGCACTACATCTCCAGTAAGCATCTTCATGATGTAAGGAAGTAACATACCAACCGCTGTAGCAACGATAGAGAAAATAGTGACCCACACAAAATCCATGAGACGAACAGATTTTCTGAAGAATTTAAAGTATTCTCTCAAAGTCAATTTATTAGATGGGAGAGGTTTATAGAAAACGTAAGCTTCTTCTTTTAATTTTCTCGACATCGCCATTGTGCCGATAACTTTTTTACCGGTTTTATAGGAAATGTAATAGAAAGTACTTCCACCTCGAGGAATTAAAAGAATTGGTGTACCAGTGTCTTTGGTGAAAACTAATATTGGTTCTCTATAATCGAGATGCCACATCCCTTTAAGTTCGATTTTTCGACCGACAAATAAACCAATATTAGCTAAATATTCTATTTTTTCTTCAAGAGTCTTAAGGTGAGATGGCGTTTCTACTCCTTGAATTTTGAAATAATTCAATAATTGAGAGACGATAAAATCTTCCCTCCCTTGTTTGGTGTTTTTCTTCGTACCAGCAAGATTAAGGAATGAACTCTTGAAAGCTTTTTGATTGCTTTCTTTTCTAGATTTGATCTGTTCGTTATATTTCGCCATAATTAGTCGTTTTTAATCAAATTGTAGTAATAGCCACCTTTCGCCATTAGTTCTTCGTGCCTACCCTGCTCAATAATTTCACCTTTATCTAAAACAATAATTCTATCAGCGTCTCTAATCGTCGATAATCTATGGGCAACCACGATTGTGGTAATTCCTCTTTGTTTAATTGCATTAACAACTTCATATTCAGTTTGAGCATCTAATGCGCTAGTGGCTTCATCAAGAATAATAATGCTTGGGTTACTTGCTAAAGCACGAGCGATTTCAATTCTTTGTCTTTCGCCACCAGAAAGGTTTTTGCCACCCTCATTAATCATTGAAAAATATTGGCCTTTTCTCGACATAATCAAACCATCAATCCTTGCATCTTTAGCCGCCCTAATTGCCTCTTCATCACTAATTGTGTCATCCCACATTTTGATGTTATTCATAATCGTATCTTCAAAAAGAATGATATCTTGATCAACAACTGCGATTGAGCTGACGAAAACTTCATGATCAATTTCCGTAATCTTTTTACCGTCATAAAGTATTTTTCCATCCCACACATCATATAAACCAGAAATTAATTTTGATAGTGTTGACTTGCCGCTACCTGTGCCACCAACAATCGCGATTGTTTCTCCTTTTTTAGCAACAAGAGAAAAATCTTTAAATATTGGATTGGCTAATTTGCTATAACCAAAAGTGATATTTTTGATTTCAAGTTCACCAGAAAGTTGACGATATTCAGTATCGTTAATCTCACGATCAATGTTCGGATCTGTAGGATATTCCATGACGTCATCAACCCTCTCCATTTGCGTGCGCATTTCTTGAAGGGTTTGCCCACTATTGATGATTAATAAAGCTGGAGACATGAAAGCGCTTAAAAAACCTTGGAAGGCAACTATCGATCCAACTGAAAATTGTTTATTTAATGTTAAGAAAATACCAATAATTAGAACTCCATAATTAACCATTAACGTTAAAATTGACGGCAAAATACCGAAAAATTGATTAACTCTTGCTAATTTTAATCTTTGATTGGCAGCGCTAGCTTGCACTTCACTCCAGGAATAAAAATAGTTCTTTTCAGCTCCTGAAGCTTTGATGGTTTCAATCATCTCAATACCTTTAGAAGTCATTCCGCTCAGTTTAGCGTAATCACGTGCTTGTACTCTTGCGATATTGACCTTCTGTTCAGAGATAAAGTAGGTGAGAATTGCATTAGCAAAAATTGTTCCAACTCCTAATAAGGTGAGAATCCAGCTTTTGTGAATCATCACTACTAAATAGAAGACAAGCATCAGGGTGTTAAACACTAAAGGAGCAAAGACATTAACTAAGGTCCTAGCGATATTCGCGTTTTCATTTTTTCTTTGTTGGATGTCACCGGTCATTCGCTGCGAGAAGAAATCAATTGGCATTCTTAAAATCTGCCACATGAATGTTGTACTTCCCACTAACGCTAGCTTGCCACTAACTTTGTAGTTATATAATGATTGAATAACGTTTACTATTAACTGCAAAACCGTGATAAGAGAAGTGACAAAAATAAACGGGAGCAGCCAATCAGGATTTTTTCCATCCAATAAATTATCGATAAAGACTTGTTTTACAACAGGGTTAATAATGCCGATGAAATAAAAGATGATTGTGGTTAAAGCAAAAAATACAACTAAAGAGGCGGCCCCTACTAATCGTTTTTTAGCGAATTTGACCATACTTTTTCTTTTACCGCTAGGAGCAAAATTTTCTCCAGGAACAATCTCTAATACAATTCCTGTAAAGCTCTTATCAAATTCTTGTAAAGAAATAAAAAGTTTGCCTCTTGCTGGATCATTAATAACTGCCTTTTTACCAATAAAGCCACATAGCACCACAAAGTGGGACATGTTCCAGTGAATGATACAAGGGAGTTTAATCTTCTCTTTAAGTGCTTTGATGTTGGCGGTCACACCTCTCGTGACAAAGCCATACATTCTTGCCGCTCTTAAAATGTTTCTCGCGTTAGAGCCATCTCTAGAAACTCCACAGTCCACTCTCACTTTTTCAAGTGGAATCCATTTATCATAATAAGCCATCACCATATCTAAACAAGCCGCTCCACATTCAAGTGTTTCAAGCTGCATGACAACTGGGACTTTTGCGACTCCCTTTGTAATTGGTGATTTAATCTTTTGGTTCATATTTATTTTCTAGTGAAATAATCAATCGGTCTAATTATTTTAATAATTAGAAGATAAGTATAATATCCATCTTCCAATTCAAAAGTAGTAATTACTGGAGTTCTATCATCCTTAATGGACATGATTTGACCTTCAATATTGGAGATATATACTTTTTGTCCCACTTCTAATTCTGGGAGTCTTTTTTTATCAATGACTAAAGTAGCTTCGCCACTACTAATATGAGCTATACCTTCAATCTTATAAGTGATCTTGGTAAAGAAAGACCAAAGAATTAGGGCGGTCAAAGTTAAAATAACCAGGACTAATACACACCAAGTAAATGGTTTGGCGGAACGTAACTGTTTATTCAAGTCTTCTGGACTTTTTATTTCATATTCGTTTTTCTTTGCCATAATTTCATTCACTTATATCTAATGGATTTTCAATGCTATATTTGTCCATCTCTTTAACAATTCTCTCATACCATCCGTTTTCAAAGAAATAACATTTTGTTATATCTTCGTGATAATAATCAAATTTGTCTTCTTTGGAATATAATAATCCTAATGCGGGACAGCCTCCTGTGCAGGCTTTGTAATATTTACATGAAGAACATTTATCATTCTCGATGATTTGTTTAAACAATGTTGCGGTTGCGTAATTCAAATATTCACTATCAGTGAGTATGTCTTTTAATGAAGTTTTATGTACATTTGCAAGAGAAATATTTCTTTCACTCATCCAACCAGACATTTGTAAGCAAGGCACTACTTCTCCACTACTAGAGATAGCAATCATTCCTCTAACTCCTTTACACATCGGAATGCGAATATTAAACTCCTTCTCATTGCATAAAATCGGAGATAAAGAATATCTCTTCGCTATAGGAAAAATAGTCATAAACTGCCAAATATCAATGTTCATCTTCAAAGATGATTTTTGAATATCTTTCGCTAATAGAAGCATCTTTTCATAATATTCAGGAACACTTAGAGAAGTTTGAGGAGAGTTCTTCTCCCATCTTGGTGCTTCAGTGGTCCTAATAATGCGTGTCGTATGAACTCCTAATTCATCAAGCATTTTTAAAGTATCTAACATCACATCAACATTTTTATGATGAGCCTGCATTTGCACTTTGACTTGGAAACCGTTTTTAACACAAAGTTTAATCGCTCTAAGAGTAATATCTTCCGCCTTCGGGTTTTGTCTAATCCAGTTATGGAATTTTATTCCGTCAAAGGATATTTTCATTAATGGTCTACAACCAATTTCTTTAAGTTCGTCCAATAACTTTTGAGTAATTAAAAATCCATTTGTGTTTAGCTCAAAGACAAACATATCCCTTTGATATATCGCTTTGATGATGTCCATAAACCTAGGATGAAAAAGAGGTTCTCCGCCAGTAATTGTCAACGCGTGAACCCCAACATCTCTTGCTTCATCTAAAAGATGAATTAAATCATCATATTTCCATTCTGTATTTAACGGTTCATTATCTTTGGCATTGAAGCAGTGTAAACAGTTAAGATTACATTTCCCAGTGATCATTAAATTCATCATTGGAAAATAATAATTATCGTATTCTTTGAAAATAGACCACTCGCTAGGTTTATCTCCCTTTTGGCACTTCTCAATATACCCCTTATTAATAAGACTATTAATTCTAGTGTTATCTTCTAAATCATGATTTCCATCGCAAAGTAGGAGAAGTTTAAAATCTTCTTCGTTCACACTTAAAGCGTGATTGATCCCTTTGACATATATCGCACGATCAACATATTTCCACTTTCTTAAAGCGACATCACTTTTTAATCGGTAGTACATTCGTTTAATTATAACATGTGCACGCGAGAGATTTAATGAAAAAAGGACTGAAACTTTTGTTGTAGTTACACAAACTCATCCATCAAGAATTGCACAAAAGTCTCTATCCGTATTATGTCGTGATTTGATTCATTCGCGAACTCTAAATTTTTACTAGCCAACCAATATAGCCTTAATCAAGATTTCTTTCTAATATATTTGGTTGTGTTTCAATGAATCCTTTCGCTTTATAAAACAGCTTTGACTCCCAACATCTAGATTATAGTAATCTACATAATATTTCTTCCCATCAGATCCAGTTCGGGCAAATTTTGCCCATACTGAATTTTTATCACATTCTTCTAAAAGAGCGTTTTTAACACGTTTTCCAATTACCGGCCTGCCTGAGGAAAAGCAAAACCAACCGCAATGATCGTTTGAAGTGAATAGAATTTTACATTTCTTTCCACTTCTCTATTTCCTTCTTTTTGAACTATTCGAAAATTTCGAAAAGTTGATTTCT
>CADBUF010000046.1 GCA_902797795.1 uncultured Erysipelotrichaceae bacterium | reverse complement strand
AGGTGCTAAGAGTGATGAACAAATCATCGATAACTTAACCGATGAAGAAACACGTCACTGGATGCATCATTATAACTTCCCACCATATTCTGTTGGTGAAGTTGGAAGAATGGGATCCCCAGGAAGAAGAGAAATCGGACATGGTGCATTGGGTGAAAGAGCGTTATCTTACGTTATCCCTAGCGCAGAAGAATTCCCATATACCATTAGAACAGTTGCTGAAGTTGTAGAATCAAATGGTTCATCTTCCCAAGCTTCTATCTGTGCATCTTGTATGTCGCTTATGGCAGCTGGTGTTCCAATCAAAGGTATCGTTAGTGGTATCGCTATGGGCTTAATTAGCTCTGGACCATTAGACGGCAAACATCCATATACTATCCTTACTGATATTCAAGGATTAGAAGATCACTTCGGTGATATGGACTTCAAGGTTGCTGGTACTGAAAAAGGTATTACTGCCCTTCAAATGGATATCAAAATTAAAGGTGTCACTAAAGAAGTTCTACGTGAAGCTTTAGCACAAGCTCATGAAGCAAGAGCGAAAATCCGTGAAGTGATGAAACAAGCAATTGCTGAGCCACGTAAAGATGTCGGTAAATACGCTCCTAAGATGGATACATTCTTCATCGATGTAGATAAGATTAGAGATGTTATTGGTACCGGTGGAAAAGTTATCAATGATATCATTGCTAAATGCGACAATGTGAAGATTGACATCGAAGACAATGGACAAGTGACTTTATACCACATGGATAGAGAAGTCATCAACAAGGCCAAGAATATTATTCTTGATATCGTTAGAGAAGCAAAGATTGGCGAAGATTTCGTTGGTGAAGTTACTAGAGTTGAAGACTATGGTGCATTCGTCCATCTATTTGGAAACGTTGAAGGCTTATGCCATGTCTCTCGTTTAGGCTGGGGATATGTCTCAAAGGCTAGCGATGTTTGTAAAGTTGGTGACAAACTCAAAGTCCGCGTCATTGAAATTGATGACCACGGAAAAGTGAAGGTCTCCGCTAAAGAATTTATGGAAAAACCTGCTCAAGAAGAAGGAAGAAAGTTAGAACATAATTCTCGTCCTGACAAATCAATCAAAGGTCCACGTAAATTCAAAAAATAAAACATTTTGATAAATAACTCTCGAATTTTCGAGAGTTTTTATTATAATAAAGATATATGTTAGATGTACTTATTATTGGCGCAGGTGTCACTGGCTCTTTTATCGCCCGCAAGTTATCTCAATACCAATTATCTGTTCTCCTTCTTGACAAAGAGAATGATGTTGGTAATGTTACCAGTAACGCAAATAGCGCAATCATCCATAGTGGCTATGATCCACTTCCTGGCACTTTAAAAGCCAAACTCAATGTTCGTGGTAATCAAATGTTTGATGACATTGCTCGTGAACTTGATGTCCATTTTAAACGTGTCGGTAGTTTAACTGTGGCGATTAATGACGAACAGATGAATATGCTTGCTGATTTAGTGAAAAGAAGCAAGGAGAATGGTGTTCCTGCTTCGTTATTAACCAAAGAAGAAGTTTTAAGAATGGAACCTCATATTTCTAAAGAGGTTAAAGGTGCTCTTTTAGCGCCTACCGCCGGAGTTATTGATCCATTCAATCTTGTTGTCCACTGTGTTGAAAATGCGGTTGATAATGGGGTAAAGCTTCATCTTAATGAAGAAGTTATTGATATTAAAAATAATAGTGATTATTTCTTAGTTAAAACCAATAAGGAAGAATACCAAAGCAAAGTAGTAATAAACGCCGCTGGCTTATATAGTGATAAAATTGCCAGTATGATTGAAGAAATTGATTGGAAACTTATTCCTCGTAAAGGTGAATATTTTGTTTTAGACCATTATGATGTCGGTTTAGTGAATCACACAATTTTCCCACTTCCTAGCATTAAAGGGAAAGGTGTTTTGGTGTCTATGACTAGTAGTAACAATTACATTGTTGGTCCTAGTAGTGAACCTAATGATGATGTCGATGATGTTTCGACTGATTCATATACGTTAAGCGAAATTAGAAGACAAGCAACAGAATTAGTCCCTGATATTCCATTTAATCAAGTTATTAGAGTTTTTTCTGGAAATAGACCAACATCCACACGCCATGATTTTATTATTGAATCGGCAAAAAGCTCGAAATTTTTCATTAATGTTGCTGGCATAGAATCACCTGGGCTTGTTTCTTCTCCTGCAATCGCAGAATATGTCTTTGAAAATTTCATTTCTAAGTTATTTAACTTAGTAAAGAAAGAAAACTATAATCCATGTGTTAAAAAATATCATGTTTTAAATGACATGGATGTTCATAGTAGAAACGAAATAATCGCTAAAAATCCTGAATTTGGAAAAATCGTTTGTAGTTGTGAAAAGATATCATTAGGAGAAATTAAAGAACTCTTATCTAGATCTGTTCCTCCTAAAACAGTTAAGGGTGTTAAAAGAAGATGCCGCGCTGGATTTGGTAAATGTCAAGGCGGATTTTGTTCCCCTTTAGTCACCTTGATTTTAGCTAAGCATTATGGTCTTTCTCCTTTAGATATTAAATGGGATAAAGATCAATCCAATATCCTCGTAGAAGAGGTGAAGAAATTATGATTAAGCGTGATTTAGTAATTATTGGTGGCGGTTCTGCTGGTATGGCGGCTGCTATTGAGGCCAAGAAAAATGGAATTGATGACATTCTTATCCTTGAAAAGGATAGTGTTTTAGGTGGTATTTTAAATCAATGCATCCATAATGGATTTGGATTAACTGAATTTAAAGAAGAATTAACTGGTCCTGAATATTTATCTAGATTTGCAAACCAAGTTGATGAATTAGGAATTGAATATAAACTTGATTCTTTGGTCCTTGATGTTAGTGAGAATCGTCTTGTTACTTATAGTAACGCGCATGATGGAGTTGTCACTATTGAAGCCAAAGCGATCATTTTTGCTACTGGATGTTATGAAAGAGGTCCTGGCGCTATTCAATTAGCGGGCGATCGCTGTAGTGGTATCATCACCGCTGGAACTGCTCAAAAATATTTAAATATTCATGGATTCCTTGTTGGAAAACGCATTGTCATTCTTGGCAGTGGTGATATTGGACTCATCATGGCTAGAAGAATGACTCTTGAAGGGGCAAAAGTTCTTTGCGTTAGTGAAATAATGCCTTATTCAAACGGATTAAATAGAAACATCGCCCAATGCTTAAATGACTATAACATTCCTCTATATCTTTCTCATTCAGTTTTAAGAGTGGAAGGTAAGAAAGGTAGGGTAGAAAAAGTAGTCCTAGCAGCGGTCGATGATAAGATGAAATTCATCCCTGGAACAGAGATGGAATTTGAATGTGATACGCTTCTATTATCTGTTGGTTTAGTGCCTTATGTTAGTCTACTTGATAAGCTTCACGCTGACATGAGTTCAACTCGTGGAGCAAAAGTTAATGATCAACTTATGACTTCTATTCCGGGTATATTTTCTTGTGGTAACTGTTTACATGTTCATGACGTAGTTGACTTTGTTACCGATGAAGGAAGAGACGCCGGTAGAGGTGCTGCAAATTATATTAAAGGGCTATCAAATAAACAAAAACATCTCGAAGTTAAACCAGGAAATGGTGTTTCTTATGTTATTCCTCAATTTATTGAGACTGATTTAAATAATGATATTACTTTCAAATTTAGAGTAAGAAAGCCAATTCAAAATGTTTTTGTAAATTTCTCTAGTGGAGAAGAACTTGTCCATAAAGTTTATAAGCAAGTTTTGATTCCTAGTGAAATGGTGATGATTAAAATTAGTAAAGAGAAATTAACTAACGTCAAAGATGAAATTGTTGTGTCTATTAAGGAGAGAGAATAATGAAAGAATTTACTTGTATTGTCTGTCCTAGAGGATGCCGACTCAAAATTGATGATGAGCTTAACGTAACTGGTAATTCTTGCCCTCGTGGAGCGGAATATGCAAAAAACGAAGTCACCAATCCTAAACGCATGATCACATCGCTTATGAGGGTTAAAAATAGAGAGAACTGTGTAGTCTCTGTTAAAACTAGTAATGCAATCCCAAAAGGGATGATTTTCCAAGTGATGGAAGAAATAAATAAAACTGGAGTTAACGCTCCAACAAATATTGGTGATGTCGCCATTAGTAACGTATTAAATACTGGTGTAGACATTATTATTACAAAAAATATTAAATAGTGTTTTAACGAATATAATTATTTGTTAAAATATATCTATCAAATTTAGATAGGCAATGTTTTCTATTTAAGGAGAATTATGGCAGAAAAAATTAAGGTATTTGCTTTGGGCGGTCTTGATGAAGACGGCCGTGATTGCTACGTTATTGAAATCGATAACGATATTTTTGTCATTGACGCTGGAGCTTCTTTACCTGATAAAACTATCCCTGGAGTTGATTCTCTTCTCCCAAATTTTGATTATTTAATCAAAAACAAAGATAGAATCTGTGCTTATATCATTACACATGGACATGATGAAAGCATCGGTGCGATTCGTCATTTCTATAAATATGCACCTGCTCCTGTTGTTTGTTCACAAACAACGATGACGATCATGGAAGGCCAATTAGCAATTAACGATCAACTAAAACTCAAATATGATTTTAGAATTGTTAAACCAAGCGATGATATTGTCATAAACGGACATAGAATTAGATTGTTCCAAACTTGCCATAACGCCGCTAATAGTTTTGGCATCGCTTTTTCAACTTCTCAAGGTAACATCATCTTTACTGGTGATTTCATTATCAATTTCGCTACTGAAGAAACGAATTATCAATTTGATTTAGCGATGGCGAGCGAACTCGCTAAAGAACCTACCCTTTTATTGATGGCAGAAAGTAAAGCTGCTGATAAGAAGGGTTATTGTTCTCCTAAACATCGATCTAACGATTTAATTGAAAAATATTTTAAATTAAATAAACGTATCTTTTTATCTTGCTATTGGCAAAATATGTATCGACTAAGAGAAGCAATTCGCTTAGCGAAAAAATATGGCAAAAAGATTTATTGCTATGATAATTACACCTATATCATTATGAAGCAAATCATTGCCGCTACTGGTACAGGGGCATTAAATGATAATGATTTTGTCAGAAAAGAAGACTTCTTAAGAGTGAGAAAAAATGATTTATTGATTCTTATGGTTGGTCAAACCGATGATGTTTTTAAAGAAATATCATCCTTAGTGATGAATAATAACGCTGATAAAAGAATTAAAATTGAACCAGATGATATCTTTATTAATCTAGCGATTCCTCGTCCAAGTTTTGAAACTATTTGTACTAGAGCAATGGATTCGGTTTATCGCACTGGTTGTGAAGTGGTGTGGCTCAAAAACAAAAACTTATCCGCCATGCACGCTCGCGAAGATGATTTACGATTCGTTTTGAATTTGTTTAAACCTAAATATTATTTCCCGGTCAGAGGTCATTATATTCAAATTATGAAGAACGCTAAACTTGCAGTTTCTTTAGGTATTGGTTTGAATCATATGAATGTCTTTGTCCTTGATAATGGAATGCAACTTATTTTCGAAGAAAATAGAAGACCAGTTATTTTGCCAAACGAAGTTACTGGTGTGGATATTTCTCCAATCCTAGTTGATGGAAGAGGAGTAACTAAAATTAGTGATGCCTTAATTGAAACACGTCAAAAGATGGGAATTGATGGAACAGTTGTTATTGCTTCTACAGTATCTACTATTAGAAAAAAGATTGTTGCTGGCCCTGATTGTCAAATGCGTGGATTTGTCTTCGTTAAAGAAGCTGAGCCTTTATTAAAATCCATAACGCAAATATATGTTGAAGAAGTTACAGCAGCGTTAAATAAAGGGTTAGATTTAGAGCAAACCAAAAACACTATTAAAGATCGAGTTCGTTGGTTCATTAGAAGGGAAAACGGACGCGAACCGCTAATCGAACCAATTATCTTGATTGAAGAATAAAAAGCACATTAATTTGTGCTTTTTTCTTTGTCTTTTCCCGTGTGTGTGCGTATAATTTTAATATGGAGAACTCAAAGGAAAATAGACTTAAAAATGTCTCACCAAGATTTGAAAATATTGTTAAAGGTATTTTCCTTATTTTCTTTGCTCTTATCTTAACGTTAAATGTTGGTAAAGTTGGAAGAACTCTTTCTTTTTTACCAGTTTATTTATTTGGCGCTTCTTATTATCTAGTTGCTGAATCAATTTTATTCTTTGGTTTATATCGTTTAATCAAAGGACGCAAATTCAAATTTGGTCATAAAACATATGTTATCGGCGCAATATTAATCTTATTTGCGTTCACTTTCTTTTTAAGCTACATTTCTTCAAAAAATAGTGGCTCTTATTTAGAACATTTATCCTTTGGAAATGTTTTAAGAACATATAATAGCGAACTCTCTACATATTATTCAGAAAAAGGCATTTATAATGTCTTTTATCCTTCAATTAGATCTTGCGGTCTAATCGGAGTATTCTGTGGCGGGCTCACTAATAACGATGCGATTACTCTTTTCCTTGGGGTCGTTATTATGTTCTTAGGTGTGATGTGCTTTGTTGGACGTTTATTGCTTTTACGTTCTAAAAAGAAAAGAAAAGGTGTCAAAATTCAAATCAAGAAAGAAGATCTTGGTCTAGAAGAAGAATATCAAGAACCAGAAACTATTGAACAAATCGATAATCCGGCTCCAGTCTTTGATTTAGTAGAAGAAAAAGAATCGTTGCCAGAACCAGTAGAAGTTAAACCTGGTTATGAAAGTGATGATCGACCACTAATCAATCAAAATAGTGGCTTTGCTCAAGTTGCCCCTTCTTTAGATAACTCCTTTAACGCTAAACCAATTAATCACATTCATAACGAATATAGCGAATTTACCCCATTATCTTTTAATAACAATTCACCTTTCTCACAATTTGGTCAACCTTCCATTTCTCCAATTGAAAACAAAGTTGAACCACAACCTTCTACTGATGTAGAAGAACCTCCTATTGAAGAGGAAGAAGAAGTCAACTTGATTGAATCTCGACCAGTAGTTGAAGAAATTGTTGAAGAAGAGAATAAAGAAGAACACGTTATCAATGAATCTTTGGTTACTGCTCAACCTATCTTCCAAGAAAGAATAGAAGTTGCCACTGATAGTGCTCCTGTTCCTGAAGTGAACGTCACTCCTGCTCCAGAAGTGAAAAAACCACGTCAAAGAGTGGTGTGGATACCGCCAAGCACTGATATTTTGGCAACCTATGAAACTCAAGATGCTCAAGAATTAAATGAAAAGGTTGCTTCTGAAAGAATGATTGTGATTAATAAAACCCTTTCTGATTTCAAAATTGGTGCTAGATGTATTGGCTATAAAATTGGACCAAGTGTTACTCGTTATAATATTGAATATGATCCAAATGTCACTCTTAAGAGCGTGGAACGTATTGAACAAGATATCTCTTTAAGACTTGGCGGAGTTACTTCTAGATTTGCAGCGATTATTCCTGGTGAACCTTATTCTGGTTTCGAAGTACCTAACGCGGCAATTACTACAGTTAGTTTTAAAGATGTTGTGACCGCTCTTCCCGATGCTAAAAAGAAACCAATGATGGTGGCTTTTGGTAAAGATATATCTGGTAATGTGATCTACGCTGATTATACTGAATTCCCACATTTACTCGTAGCAGGTACTACTGGTAGTGGTAAATCTATTTATGTTCACTCTATCATCTCTACTTTAATCATGAGAATGTCTCCAGATGATTTAAGAATTGTCTTGGTTGATCCTAAAAAAGTGGAAATGACTAAATATCGTGAAATGCCACACCTATTATGTCCAATTATTAGCGAAGCTGAAAAAGCAAAAGTTTGTTTACAAAAATTAGTGGAAGAAATGGAAAGAAGATATGAATTATTCTCCACTAATCCAGAAATAAGTGGTATTAAAGATTACAACGAATGGGCTAAAGAAAATAAAGAAGAAACCCTTCCATACATTTTATGTATTCTTGATGAATACGCTGATTTAGTTGATAACTGCAAAGAGATTTCTCAGCCGGTTGTTTCTATTGCTCAAAAAGCAAGAAGTGCTGGCATTCATCTACTCATTTCTACTCAAAGACCATCCACTAATGTTATTACTGGTGTTATTAAAGGAAACTTACCAACTCACGTTGCCTTAACAACCGCTAGCTATACTGATTCTATGACTATTATCGGTGAAGGTGGAGCAGAAAAACTTTTAGGTAAAGGCGATATGCTTGTTCAATCACCATTAGTGAGTAGAAGTGGGGTTGTTCGTTTACAAGGATGTTATATCCAAAACAAAGAAATCGTCCATATTGTTAATTATTTAAAAGAACATTATGAGACTCATTATGATGAAAATTATCTCGATTTAGTGGACCACTCTAAAGAGCCAGCTCAAAATGTTTTAGCTCCTGGAGAAGTTGAAAAAGAAAGCTCAATCGAGGAAGAAAATAAATATCAATCAATTAAAGAATGGGTTATGACTCAGGAATTCGTTTCAATGAGTAAAATTCAAAGAGAGTGCTCAGTTGGATTTAATCGTGCAGGACGCTTCTTCTCAAGATTACAAAAAGAAGGCGTTGTTGCTTTAACTCAAGACGGCTCCTCTAAAGGATGTCGAGTCTTAGTCCATGATAAGTATTACGATGGAGATGATATCGTCACTAGTGACGAACTTATAGGGTAATTATGGAAAATCAATTAATTAGTGTCTTTTTATTAGATTCCCATCACATCGAAGTTAATTACGTCAGCGAAGATCCAAGCGGATTACAATTCTATTTAACCGGTGATGGTGTTTCTTTTCCTTTAAAAGAGGAAAGTGAAAAAAATAATAACGAGGTTCATAAACTTATCTTATTTAGTGAAAATCAAATTCTTTTAGGAAAAGCGTATCGCTTTAAAACTAACGATGATGACGAATCAATATTAAGGGTGGATCGTTATGTCGCTACTCCGGAATTTGATGAATTATATGGTTATGATGGAGAACTTGGCATTTCTTATTCTAAAGAAGAAACTTCTTTTAAGTTATGGTCTCCGTTAAGTGAAAAAGTATCTTTAAAAATTGAAAAAGGAAATAGTTTTGTCCTTCTCCCTATGAAACGTGGAGAAAAAGGTGTTTTCCATATAAATGTTAAAGGTGACTTATTTAACAAAAAATATGTATTTGTACTCACACAAAATAGCATCCAGAAGCAAATTCTTGATCCTTATGGAAAGGCTGTTAGTGAGAATTCTGAATACTCTATAGTCATTGATATTAATGAAATTAAAGCCCTTGGGAAAATAAAACCATCTAATAAGATTGATAGCGCAAGTGACGCGATAATTTATGAACTTCACATTCGTGATTTTACCGAAGGCGATCCTAAAATTTTCAATAGTGGTAAATATCTTGGAATTCTTGAAAAGGTCGATTATTTAAAGAAACTTGGTATTACCCATGTTCAGCTTTTACCAGTCATTGATTTCGGTGGTGTTGATGATTACTCATCAGATTTATATAACTGGGGATATAACCCAATTTCTTTCTTTGCTTTAGAAGGATCATATTCTAATTATCCTGAAGATGGTCTAGCAAGATTAATTGAATTTAAGACTTTAATTAACGAACTACATAAAGCGGATATCCGCGTGGTATTAGATGTCGTTTATAATCATTTATATGATTATATAACCACTGATTTTCAAAAGAATATCCCTTATTATTATTTTAGAAGAAGCGGAAAGAAGATGGCTAATGCTTCTGGATGTGGAAATGATGTCGCCAGTGAAAGAAAAATGGTTAGAAGAATCATTTGTGATTCTATTCGTTATTTCTTAGATGTTTTTGATGTTGATGGTTTTAGATTTGATCTTCTTGGCTTAATTGATATCGATACCAGCAAAGAAATAGTTAAAATACGTGACGAAGTTAAACCTGACGCACTTCTTTATGGTGAAGGATGGAATATGGGTGTTGAGCTCAAGGCCGAACAAAAAACGAGCACTGATAACTCTCATAAAATTCCAGAGATGGGTTTCTTCAATGACCGCTTTAGAGATGTGATTAAAGGTTCAACATTTGATCACAATTCTCCTGGCTTTATCTTAGGCAATATCAACAATTACTTTGATATTGATGATGCTTTCTTTGGGTGCGCTCTTTCTAATCGTTACGCCTCAATGAATCAATCAATCAACTATGTTGAATGTCATGATAATCAAACTCTGTTTGATAAACTCTCATATTTTGATGATTCTTTAGAAACAAATCTTAAAAGAGTAAAACTCGCTAATGCGATTACCATACTTTCTTTAGGTGTCCCTTTCATTCATATGGGCCAAGAAATTGGCTTAAGTAAAGAACTACTTGATAACACCTATAACATTCCAAAAATCAATAACATGGATTGGAAGCTTGTTGAAGAAAGAAAAGAACTCGTCAACTATATCAGTGATTTGATTAAATTAAGAAAAGAACTTAATTATAAAAAATTCAATACAGTGGAAGATATAAAAGATTCAATCGAAGTAAACCATATGGATAACGGCTTAGTCGTTATGAAAATAACAGATAAAGCTCTCCTTCTTGATAATAACGTCGTTAATATTTTATTAATCAATCCAACCGAAGAAACAATAGCGATGGAATTGGATGATTATTATTCATTATATTTTGGCACTGCTGGCCTAGTTAATGATAAGGATCAACTTATTAAAAACATCATGGTTCCAGGATTGTCTTTAGTTGTCGTGGTGAAATAATATGTGGCATTTTTTAAGAGCATTATTATTAATTCTTCCCCGCTTAGTGTGGTCTTATTTTGCCTGGATTATTAAATATTCTAATCATCCAGAAAAATATCCTTTGGATATTAGATATAAAAGAACTCGTAAATTAATTAAAAAAGCTAATCGTTTATTGAAATTTGATCTTAAAGTTGAAGGATTAGAAAATATTCCTCAAGAGACATGTTGCATTTTTTCTAATCATTTAGCAGCGGTTGATCCACTTTTATTAATTGAAGTTTTTGATAAGCCAACAACATTCGTTGGTAAAGTTGAAATCAAAAAGATTCCAGTAGTGGGAAGAGTATTTACAGGAATCAATGGTCTATTTTTAGACCGTGATGATTTAAAGCAACAACTTAAGGTGATGATGAAAGTTCAAGACTCTTTAAGAAACAAAGAATGTAACTGGATTATTTATCCAGAAGGAACCAGAAACAAAGATCCAATGAAGCTACTTCTTCCCTTCCATCACGGCACTTTTAGAGCGGCGATGAAGGCTAAGGTACCTCTACTTCCAGTTGTTAATTATGGAACATTTCGAACTTTAAATTTCCATCACTCGTATAAGAGATATCCTACATATTTGAAATTTTTAAAGCCGATTTATCCTGAAGAATATGAAGGAAAAACAACTGAAGAAATCGCTCTTATAATTCAAAAACAAATTCAAAAAGAATTGTCGTTTAATGTCAAAGCAACTGACCATAAGCGTATGCTGGAGCTAAACGATAAATATTATAAATTTAATAATATTAAGTAACTAAAATTTCTTCCTGAGACCTTTTGGATAATGATTCTTAACTACATTTCCATCGGTCTTAGTTAGATCAACAACATTATTTTGATAACAAACAAGGACGTAACCCTTGTTTTTATTTGTTTTATTTAATTGATTACCTTCGAGATATTTTTTAACCTCATCTTCACTTAATTCAACATATGGTAATTCATCTTTAATGGTGAGACTTCTTGCGTAATGAAGATCGTATTTGAAATAATCTTTATTCATTTCTCCAACCTTCACCCCATAGCGGATAACATGAAGGTTTTTAACGTCAAATCCACTCGTAGTAGCAAAAAGATAATCCCCATATTTTCTAACATCAAAATGAGCAAAGCTATTAACCACATATTTGCTATATTTGTTTTCACTAACAAAGGTTGTTATTTTACTATTTCCTGGTTTATTGATATGGCAGATATATTGTCCTTCTCCAAAAAAATGAGATGGCATTAATCTAATTCCTAAGGGAGACAATTTGTTGATATACCCATCTTTTAAAGATATTTGAGAAATGGATGCGTTTGAGTTATCTAACAAATAAGAAACAACATCTTCATCTTCTTCTTTAGAATATGAACAAGTGGAATAAGATAATAACCCGCCTGGTTTAAGCATCTTATAGCACATTAAAACTAATTCTTTTTGTATTTCCGCGTATTTATAAACTTTGTTTATTGACCAATCTTCTTTATAAATGTCGCCCTTACGAAACATCCCACTTCCAGAACATGGGGCGTCTAAAATAATTTTGTCGAAGGTGTTTAAAAATTTTGTGTAAATCTTGGAGAAGTCATTATTAGTAATGATGATGTTTTTAAGGCCTAACCTTTCGATATTATTAGATATTAGTCCCGCTCTTGAAGAGGAGATGTCGTTAGAGATAATGAGACCTTTTCCATTCATCTTTAATGATGCTTGAACACTTTTCCCGCCTGGAGCGGCACATAAGTCTAAGACAAAATCGGTTTCTTTGAAATTAATCAAAGAAGAGACTATCATCGCACTTGGCTCTTGAAGATAATAATAACCAAGCTCGTGATAGATGTGCTTTCCTAGTTGATATTCGTTCTTGTCATATAAATATGCATGAGAGACGTATGGATGAACTTTAACGTTAGGAAATTCTTTTTTAAAAGTATCATCACTAATTTTATTTGTGTTAAGTAAAACTGCGTGACAGTCTTTTTCTTCTAATGAAGACACTAATTTTTCTACTTCTTCTAAAGGAAGAGATTTTTTTAAATGCTCAACAAAATCCATGAAAACATTATATATGAGTTAGAAAATTAAATGTATAAAATACATTATTTTGTGATAACATATATACGAGGTATTTTACATATGAGAATGGTCGATTTAATCATTAAGAAACGTGATGGACACGAATTAAGTAATGAAGAAATTAAATTTTGGATTGATGGATATGTCAAAGGTGAGATTCCAGATTATCAATCTAGCGCAATGTGTATGGCAATTTTCTTCAAAGGAATGACCAAAAGAGAAATTGCAACTTTAACTGATTATATGGAACATAGTGGAGAAGTTATCGACTTATCCGCAATTAGCGGTATTAAAGTTGATAAACACTCTACTGGTGGTGTTGGAGATAAAACATCCTTGGTCCTCGGACCAATGGTGGCCGCTGCCGGAGGCAAACTCGCTAAGATGAGTGGTAGAGGCTTAGGACATACTGGAGGAACATTAGATAAATTAGAATCTATTCCTCATATGTCAATTGCAAAAACCAAAGAAGAGATGATTGATCAAGTTAATAAGATCGGTTTAGCAATTATTGGACAAACATCTTCTTTAGTCCCTGCTGATAAGAAGTTATATGCGCTTAGAGATGTTACCGGAACAGTTGAATCAATTCCATTAATTGCAGCAAGCGTTATGAGTAAGAAACTTGCTAGTGGTACAGACGCTATTCTTCTTGATGTCACCGTTGGTGAAGGCGCTTTTATGAAAAACATGGACAGTGCTAGAGAATTAGCAAGAACCATGGTTGGTATTGGCACTTCATTAGGAAGAGATACTGTTGCTGTATTAAGCGATATGAGTGAACCTTTAGGTTTTGCTGTTGGTAATAACCTTGAAGTTAAAGAAGCTATTGCCTCTTTACATGGCAAGGGACCAAAAGATTTAATGGACCTCTGTTATACTTCTGGTAGCATTATGCTTCTTCAAGCTCATGTTTGTAGCACTCTTGATGAAGCTAGAGAAAAACTCCATGAAGTCATTGAAAATGGTGAAGCCTTTAAAAAATTATGCTTAATGGTGGAAGCTCAAGGTGGAGATGTTTCCTATATTAAGGATCCTGATAAATTTGAAGTTTCCAAAAACATCATTGAAATCAGAAGTGATTTCGATGGATATATTAGAGAAATCAACGCTCTTGAGATTGGTGTCAGCGCCATGAAACTCGGTGCTGGTAGAGAAACCCTTGATGATGTCATCGATATGAGTGCGGGTATTGTCCTTGCGCGTAAGATTGGTGCCAAAATTTCTAAAGGTGATCTCTTATGCACTGTTTACACCAATAAAAGCGAAGAAGAATATTTACCTGTATTAGAAGAAATCAAACACGCTTATGTTTTCACTAATGAAGAGGTTGAAATTCTTCCAGTTATTAGAGAAATTATTAGAGAATGAAAATAATTCTACAAACCGTTAAAGAAGCACATGTAGATATATTAGGCAAAACCGTTGGAAGTATTTCTAACGGTTACCTTTTACTTGTTGGTTTCACTGATGGAGATAACAAAGAAATCGTCACTAAGATGGCTGACAAAATTTTAAAACTAAGAGTGTTCCCTGATGAACACGGACAAATTAATTTGTCCCTTTTCGATGTTAAAGGCGGAATTCTTTCAATTAGTCAATTCACTTTATATGCGAACACTAAAGGCGGTAGAAGACCATCTTTTGTTGAAGCTATGCGACCACACGAAGCTGAGCCTCTTTATGATTATTTCAATGAAGAACTTGCACATTTAAGCGGATTACATATTGAAACCGGTGTTTTTGGAGCGGATATGAAAGTCCACTCCATTAATGATGGCCCATTTACTTTGGTACTTAATAGTGAGGATTTATTTTAAATGAAAGTGCTTCTAGGTCTTTCTGGTGGTGTTGATAGCGCTGTTGCGGCATACCTATTGAAACAAAATGGATATGATGTTACAGCTTGCTTTATGCGTAACTGGGATTCTTTAGCGAATAATGATTATTTAGGAAACCCAAACATCAATAATAGTCAATGTCCTCAAGAGGCAGATTATGAAGACGCAGTTAAAGTTGCTAAAAAACTTGGAATTGAATTACTTAGAATCGACTTTGTCAAAGAATATTGGGATGAAGTTTTCTCTTATTTAATAAGAGAATATGAAGTTGGAAGAACCCCAAATCCTGACATTTTCTGCAACAAATACATTAAGTTTGATGCTTTTTTAAAATTTGCCAAAAGCAAAGGCTTTGAACTCATCGCTATGGGACATTACGCGAAGCGAATTGATAAGGATGATTTGGCTTATTTATGCAAATCATTTGACAAGAATAAGGACCAAACTTATTTCCTTTCTCAAATCTCCCAAGAGCAATTAAAATGTGCCTTATTTCCTCTAGGTGATATCGATAAAAAAGAGGTTAGAAAAATCGCTCATGATTTAGACCTTGAAATCGCTGATAAGAAAGACTCAACCGGAGTGTGTTTTATCGGTGAGAGAAATTTCAAAGAATTCCTTAAAAATTATATTCCTTCTAAAAAAGGAAACATCGTTGATATAGACACTAATAGAGTGATTGGAACTCATGAAGGTGTGATGTATTACACAATTGGTCAAAGACGTGGTCTTGGAATTGGTGGAATAGCAAATGAAGAAGCTAAAGGCTGGTTCGTTGTTAAAAAGGATGTAAAAAATAATATCTTATACGTCGCAAGTGGTAGTGAATCTAACAGATTAAACTCTGATTCTTGCTATGTTACTAATTTGAATTTCATAAGTAAGAAACCGCTAGAAGGCGCTCATATTTATGCAAAATTTAGATATCGTCAGCAAGATAATGGAGTCACAATTCATTATGTTGATGAAGATCGTATAAGACTTGATTTTGATGAACCATATAAAGCTGTAACTCCTGGACAAGCAGCAGTTTTATATGACGAGAACATTTGTCTTGGTGGTGGATTAATTGAATCGACTTACCTAAAGGGAAAAAGAACTGATTTATAAAAAAATGTACTGTGAATTCCGGTACATTATTTTTTTATTGTAGTTTAATCATTTAACTTCTTTTATATGCTCTCTAGCGTATTCGCTAAATCCTTTGACAAAAATCTCTACATAATCAGTAAAAGGGACTTGGTGATTACCGATGTATCCGGTTTCAAATATTACTCCAAATTCATTAGTCTTGACCCCGTTATCCATAAAACCATTTCTTTGATAAAAAGATTTTCTTCTTTTTCTAGATTCGTAATCTGGATATTTCTCATCAACTTCTTCATAACAAAGTAACAATACTTTGTCCTTATTGTCTTCTCTAATTTTTGAAATTATTTTTGATCCATATCCTTGCCCTCTTTTAGCTTCTTGTATGGCTAAAAAGAAGATGTAAATAATATCTTTATAAGAGGTTAATTGACTAAAGCCGATAAATTCATCGTTATCCTCGTAATAAGCATAGATATTATTTGACTCCTTTAATCCAGAAGAGAAAAAATAACGCTTTGGTGGACGCTCATCTTTTGGGAAAGCTGTTAGAAATAGTGGTGTAATATCTTTTCTAATTCTTTTATCGTCTTTGTAGTTAATTGCTTTCATCAACTATAATTTTAATCGTTAATATTTTTTTGAAAAACTATTTCTTAAACTTTGTTTATTTGAGATAATACCAGTGAGGTAATACCATATGAAGGCATTAGTCGTTTATTTCTCTCGCATCGGAGAGAATAGTGTTAATGGAGAAATGGAAGTAATCAAAAAAGGATTTACAGAAATTGTCGCTGAAAAAATCGCAAAGAAAACTGGTGCAGTTCTTTTTAAACTAGAACCAGAAATTCCTTACCCTTTTTCTTATGAAGAATGTGTCAAAAGAAGTAGAATTGAGGACCAATATAACGAAAGAGTCCCATACCTACATCCATTATCATCATTAGATGAATATGATGTAATTTATCTAGGGTTCCCTTGCTGGTGGAGAACATATCCGCGTGTTGTTGCTACTTTTATTAAAGATCACAACTGGGTAGGAAAAATTGTTTATCCTTTCGCCACTAATGAAGAGGGCGCTCTTGGGATGGCTGAATTAGAATTAAAAGGTTCTTTAAAAGGTGCAATCCTTAAGAAAGGGTTTGCTTGCAAAGGAAGTCAAGTTAACGATATAGATGATAAGCTAGATGCTTGGATGGGAAAATAATATGAAAAATATAACAAAAGATATTTATTATGTTGGTGTAAATGATCACCAAGTTGATTTGTTTGAAGGACAATATATTGTCCCTAACGGGATGGCGTATAACTCATATGTCATTGTTGATGATTTAATCGCCATTATGGATACGGTTGATCAACATTTCACTAAAGAATGGCTCAAAAACGTTAAAGAGGTCTTAGGAAATAAAAAACCAAATTATTTAATCGTTCAACATATGGAACCAGACCACTCTGCTAACATCATGAATTTGGTCAAGGAATATCCAGATGTCTTTGTTGTTGGAAATAGCAAAACATTTAAGATGATGGAGCAATTTTTCCACGAAGAAATTAAAAACAAATTGGTGGTTAATGAAGGCGATACATTAAATCTTGGTAAACACATTCTTCATTTTGTTTTTGCACCTATGGTGCACTGGCCAGAAGTTATGGTCACTTATGATGAAAGTGATAAAGTCTTATTCTCTGCTGATGGATTTGGTAAGTTTGGTGCTTTAGATGTTGAAGAAGATTGGGCGTGCGAAGCAAGAAGATATTATATTGGTATTGTTGGTAAATATGGCACTCAAGTTCAAGCTTTATTAAAGAAAGCTGCTACCTTAGATATTCAAATCATATGTCCATTACATGGACCAATTCTTGATAAAGATTTAGGCTATTATTTGAACCTTTACGATATTTGGAGTTCTTATAAAACCGAAACAGAAGGTGTCGCTATTTTCTATACTTCTGTTTATGGACACACTAAAGTGGCAGCGGAATTACTCGCTGAAGAATTAAAGAAAAATGGCACTCCTAAAGTTGCAATCAACGACTTAGCACGTGAAGATATGGCGGAATGTGTTGAAGATGCCTTTAGATATGGCAAAATCGTTTTAGCAACAACTACATATAATGCCGGTATCTTCCCATTTATGGATACCTTTATTGCTCATTTAGTGGAAAGAAATTTCCAAAACAAAAAGATTGGTTTAATTGAAAACGGAACATGGGCTCCATTAGCGGCTAAGATTATGTCTGAAAAGCTTGCTAATAGTAAAAATATTACTATTTTAAGCCCAGTTGTGAAGATTTTATCTTCACTTACTGAAGAAAACAAAGAACAAATCAAAGCTTTAGCAGATGCATTAAGCGAAGAATATAAAGCCAAAAAAGAGATTGAAGAAGAAAAGAAACCAGAAATTGATTCCAAGGCTCTTTTCAAAATCGGATATGGCTTATATGTTGTCACCTCTAGAGATGGCGATAAAGATAATGGCTTAATCGTTAATACAGTCACACAATTAACTGACACTCCTTTAAGAGTAGCGGTCAATATCAATAAGCTTAATTTCTCTCATGATATCGTAAAGAAGACTGGTGTATTAAACGTCAACTGTTTAAACATCGAAGCTCCTTTCAGTGTTTTCCAAGAATATGGTTTTGTTTCCGGTAGAGACAAGAACAAATTTGAAGGCAAAGAAATTGTTAGAAGCGCTAATGGAGTAGCGGTGTTGACTAATTATGTTAATTCAGTTATTTCCTTAAAGGTTGATCAATATGTTGACCTTGGAACACACGGAATGTTTATTTGTTCAGTTACTGAAAGTAAGGTCATCAACAATGTTGAGACAATGACTTATAATTATTATCAAGCGAATGTTAAACCAAAACCAGAAACCGCTAAGAAGAAAGGCTATGTTTGTAAGGTTTGCGGCTATGTTTATGAAGGCGATGAACTTCCTGAAGATATTGTTTGCCCACTTTGTAAACATGGAGCGGCTGATTTTGAAGAAATTAAATAAGAAAGGACACTTTTATGAAATACGTTTGTACTGTTTGTGGATTCGTCTATGACGAAGAAGTTGGAGATCCAGATAACGGAATTGCTCCAGGAACCAAATTTGAAGACTTGCCAGATGACTATTTATGCCCATGGTGTGGCCAAGGAAAAGAAGTTTTTGTTAAAGAATAGTGTATGAAGGTTGCGATTAGATATTTTACCAAAAGTAAAAAAGGTAACACCTTTAAACTTGCTAGAGCGGTAAGTGAAGCTATTGATGTTCCTTATTTAACAGTGAATGAAGATTTAAAAGAAAAAGTTGATATTCTTTTCCTTGTGAATGCGATGTACGCTGCGACAATCGATAAAGAAGTTAAGCGATTCCTAATAAGGAATAAAGAGAAAATTTCACTCTTAGTTAACGTCAATAGTGCGGCAAGTGGTAAATCCACACTTAAGGCTGTTAAAAAAGTCTCTGATAAAGTTAATATTCCTGTTAGCGATAAGGAATATCATACAGTCGCCTCTTGGTTATCACTTAATAAGGGCCGACCAAACGAAGATGACCTTAATCGCTTAAAAGAATTCGTTACTTCGCTAGTCAAATAGAGATAAAGATTCCGCTTTAGATAAGCGGATTTTTTATAAATAGAGAAATAGTTATTGATAAAAATAGAGACAATATTGTAATATTGCTAGCGAAGGAAAGAAATTTATTTCACTCACTTATAGAGAAACGTTACTAGGCTGGAATAACGTAGTAGTGAATAAATGGGCCACTCCTTGTCGATGTGGGTAATGCCACCGTTAAGTTAACGATATAACTATCAAAAGAGAGTCTATCCCATTATGGATAGGAAATAGGATGGTATCGCGGCAATGTTCGTTCCTAATTAGGAACGTTTTCTTATATTTGGAGGAAAAAATATGAAAAAGATGACTGGTAGTGAAATTAGAAATACTTGGCTCAAATTCTTTGAAAGCAAAGGACACCATATTGAACCTGGTAGTTCTTTGATTCCAAAAAATGATCCTACTTTACTTTGGATTAACGCTGGTGTTGCGGCGTTAAAGAAATATTTTGATGGAAGTGAAGTTCCACCAAGTAGAAGAATCACTAATGCACAAAAAAGCATTCGTACAAATGATATTGAAAACGTTGGTAGAACTGACCGCCATCATACATTCTTTGAAATGCTTGGTAATTTCTCGATTGGCGATTATTTTAGAAATGAAGTCATTCCTTGGGCGTTTGAACTCCTGACAAGTGACAAATATTTCGCTTTTGACCCAGAGAAGTTATACATAACTTATTTCCCAGATGATTTAGAGACCAAAAAATGTTGGATGAACGCTGGGGTTAAGGAAGATCACCTCATTCCATTAGAAGGAAATTTCTGGGAAATTGGTGATGGACCATGTGGACCAGATACCGAAATTTATTTTGATCGTGGTGAAAAATATGATCCAAAACATATTGGTATTGATCTACTTAAAAACGATATGGAAAACGATCGCTATATCGAAATTTGGAATATTGTTTTCTCTCAATTCAATGCGGTCAGTGGTAAGAAAAGAAGTGAATATAAGGAGCTTCCTAGTAAAAACATTGATACTGGAGCTGGTTTAGAAAGACTTGCGTGTGTAATGCAAGGAACTCAATCAAACTTTGAAACCGATTTATTCTGGCCTATTATTGAAAAAGTTCAAGAGCTTTCAAATAAAAAATATGAAGATAACAAAATGGCTTTTAGAGTCATTGCTGATCATATTAGAGCGGTTACTTTTGCTACTGCGGACGGAGAAGTATTTTCTAACGAAGGAAGAGGATATGTCTTGCGTCGTCTTGTTAGAAGAGCGGAACGTTTTGGACGTGTTTTAGGAATCAATAAACCATTCTTATATCAACTTGTTGATATTGTTGTTGATATTATGAAAGATTTCTATCCATATTTAACTTCTAAAAGTGAATATGTTAAGAAATTAATCATCGCTGAAGAAGAGAAATTTATTAAGACTCTTTCTAATGGTGAAGCTCTTCTTAACGAACTCATTAAAGATAAAAAAGTTCTTTCAGGAAAAGATATGTTTAAACTTTATGATACATTTGGATTCCCAAAAGAATTAACTCTTGAGATTTGCGAAGAAAACGGTGTCTCCGTTGATGTAAAAGAATTCAACGAAGAAATGAATAAGCAAAAAGAAAGAGCGAGAGCCGCTCGTGGAGATTTACAATCAATGAACAAGCAATCCATTGATTTGATGCAATTTACTAAAGAAAGCAAATTTAATTATGAAATTAGCGAATGTGATAGTGAAGTAATTGGTCTATTTGTTGATGGAGTTAAAGTTGATTCTCTTTCTGGAGAAGGTGACTTAATCGTTAAAGAAACTCCCTTCTATGCGGAAAGCGGTGGACAAGTTGCAGATATCGGTGTCATTTCTAATAAAGAAATGGAAGCAAGAGTTAATGGAGTTAATAAAGCCCCTAATAAACAACACTTACACCATGTCAGCGTTTTATATGGTGAAATTAAAATTGGTGACAAAGTCCATCTTAAGATTGATGAACTTAATCGTAAATTAATCATGAGAAATCACTCATCTGTTCACCTTTTACAAAGCGCATTAACTGAAGTTCTTGGATCTCATGTTGCTCAAAAAGGTAGTTATGTTTGTAGCGATTATATCCATTTTGACTTCTCTCATTTTGAAAAAATGAAGGAAGAAGAAATAGCCGAAGTTGAACGTAAAGTCAACCAATGGATTAGTGAAGCAATTACTGAAGACACCAAAGTGCTTTCAATTGATGACGCTCGTAAGATTGGCGCCAAAGCTTTGTTCGATGATAAATATGGTGATGTTGTTAGAGTTGTATGCTTTGGTGAAGTCAGTAAGGAATTCTGTGGCGGTACTCACGTAAAAAACACTCAAGACATTGGTGTCTTTGTTATCGAAAGTGAAGAAAGTGTTGCTAGCGGAATTAGACGTATTGTGGCCAGAACCTCTTTAGGGGCATATGAATTACTCAAAAAGAGAGAAAACCTTCTTAATCAAGCCAAAAACCTCATTGGTGCTGGCTCATATAGTGAAGTATCAGTGAGATTAAATGCTTTGATAAACGAAAGAAATGAATTGAAGAAGAATGTTGACACTCTTTCAAGTAAACTCGCTAATAGTGAAGCCAACTCAATTAATGAAGAATTTGTTGATAACGGCAAATATGAAATTCTCGTTAAATATCTAAAAGATAGTAATCGTAATTCACTTACAACCTTAGTTGATAAACTCAAAGTTTCTCATAAGAATAGTGTGATTGTTTTAATTGGTGGAGATTTATCTATCGTTTGTAGCTTAAATGGTAGTGCATTGTCATCATTAAAAGCTGGAGATTTAGTTAGAGAAGTCGCTTCTATTTTAGGTGGAAGCGGAGGCGGAAGACCCGATTTTGCAATGGGTGCTGGAAAAGACAAATCTAAAATCGAAGAAGCAATTAACAGTGTTAAAGGAAAACTTCAATAATGGACAAATATATTGGTCTAGATTTAGGGACAGTAACTTTAGGAATTGCGACAAGTGATTCTTTAGGATTTGTTCATGGTTTAGAGACATTTAGATTTCAAAAAGAAGCATATTCGCAAGCTCGTAAACGTGTTCATGAAGTAGTGGCCCAAACCGGAATTAAAAATATTGTTATTGGTTTACCAATAAATATGGATGGAAGCGAAGGATTTAGAGCGGCTTCATCTCGAAGATTTCTCGATGATTTAATTAAGGAAGATCCAACTTTAAAAATTGAACTTCAAGATGAAAGAATGACGAGTATTTCCGCTCATAAAACTTTATATGAATTAAATGTTAATGGGCGTAAACATAAAGAAACAGTGGACCGCTTAGCGGCGTGTGAAATATTAGATTTCTATATTAGAACGAAAGGAAAATAAAAAATGGAATTAATGGACGAAAAACAAATTACTATTATGGATGAAGATGGCAATGAAAGAGTAATGGAAATTCTTTTCACCTATGAACATCCAGAAAGAAAGAAAAAATACGTCTTCTTATATGAAAAAGATAACCCAGATGAGGTTATCGCGATGGAATATAACGATAATGGTGAACTTTTAGAAATTGAAAGCGAAGAAGAATATGAAGAAGTTGAAGAAGTATTTAACGCCTTCAATGATGAAAACTTCTCTAGTGAAGAGAATTAAATCGTAAACACAATTATTCCCATAAGGGCACTTAATCCTAGTAATAATATTGGGTTAATGCTCTTTTTATTTATCTTTTTAAAGATAATTATGAACATAAGCAAAGTGATGAGTAAAACAAAACTCTTGCGATCAAAGTTAAATTCACCGCTTAAAGAGCGACCACCAAAGAAGATAACTTTAATAAATAAAACAATCGCAGTTGCTAAGATTAAGGCCAAGACAATAGGCTTAACCCCATTAAGCGCACCTTGGACATAGCGATTAGTGATGAATTTCTTCATGATCATCGCGATGATGATAATGATGATGAGGGAAGGAAGAATAACACCTATTGTGGCGCATACCGCTCCAAAAGCTCCTCCAACAGAAGAGCCAACAAAAGTAGAAATATTTAAGGCAAATGGGCCAGGAGTGGCTTCACTAATTGCAATAAAATCGGTTAGTGATTCAGATGTGATCCATCCTTTACTAACGACTTGTTCTTGAATTATCGGAATCATCGCATAGCCTCCACCGAAAGTGAATAGACCAATTAAGAAGAAGGTGTAGAAAAGTTCAAAGAAAATCATTTATTTTCTCTCCTTTCTACTTAATGTTGTAATAGTGAGTCCAACGATGATGCCTAATAAAATTAGGCAAAGAGATGTATATTTGAAATTAATTCCTGCGATTGATAAACCTAAAGAGACCGCTAAGGAAGTAGCGAACAAGATAACGCCAATGAGGTTAATTTTAAAGCCTTTACTTAGTTTAATAACTGCGTTAAGCAACAATATAATAACCCCGATCTTTAGCCCCTTGAACGCCGCTTGAATTACTTGAGACTGCATAAAGTCTTTATAGAAGTAGGATATGATAAAAATAATGACAAAAGATGGAATTGATAACCCTAATGTTGCTATTATGCTTCCCCAGATACCACCGACTTTGTAACCAACATATGTTGCTGTATTAACAGCAATTGGACCTGGAGTTGTTTCACTAATTGCGATGATATCAAGAATTTCAATTTCGCTAATCCATTTTCTTTTTCTAGTAACTTCATTTTCAATGATTGGAATCATCGCGTAGCCTCCACCGAAAGTGAAAGCCCCAACCTTTAGGAAGGTAAGAAACAAAGTTAATAGTCTAATAAAGTAATTATCTTTCTTCATCGCCACTCAATTATATAAGATTGAGTAATATAATTAAATCCACAAAATAATTATTGGAATATGCGGTTCGTTATTGGTATAATAACGTTCGACATTAATTAGAGGTGTAATTATGGCAGATAAAATCAAATTAACTAAAGCTGGTAAAGAAGCTCTTGAAAAAGAACTTAGATATTTAATCGATGACGCTCGTGAAGACGTCAAAAAACAATTAGCAGAAGCTCGTGCTCAAGGTGACTTGAGTGAAAACGCCGACTATGATGCAGCAAGAAATAGACAAGCTGAAGTTGAAGGTCGTATTAAAGAAATTGAAGATATTCTTTCTAACTTCGAATTAATCGATGATGAAAAAGGTTCAAAAAGAAAAGAAGGAAAAGTTGCTTTAGGTTCAACTGTCACGGTTAGATTCTTAGAAACTGGTAAAGAAGGCAAATACATGATTGTCGGTACAGTTGAGAGCAATCCATTCAGCAATAAGATCTCTAATGTCTGTCCTCTTGGCGAAGCTTTAATCGGTAAAGCTGTTGGCGAAGTTGTCGAAGTCAAAGCAAAGAAAAATTACAAAGTTGAAATTGTAAAAATCGGCGCTTAATTTATATAAATTAAAAGTTTATAAAAATAGTGAAGGTACGAAAGTATCTTCATTTTTTTTAAAAAATTTTGAGGATAGCCACTATTAAATAAGTGAGGAGGTATAAGAATTATGATTAAAGTTCTTATTGGCGTTATCGTTGTCACAATAGCGGTTGTTGCGGCCTTTTTGGTTCTTGATCCAAATATTGGCATTACTTCGACTGACGCTCAGGTAACGGAAGTTGCCACAAACACATTTTCAGTCTCCATTGAAGGAGAAATATTCATCGCTGGTAAATATACGATGAATCAAGGAGCAACGATGGGTGATCTCATTAATACTGCTGGCGGATTAACTAATAATGCAGACGAGAGAGCCTTTTATGAGAGCACTCTATTAACAAATGGGATGACTTATTACATCGCTTCTAAATACGACTCTACTGATTTATGCAATATGAGTGAAGTTGAAAAGGCTAATGTCAACAATGATACCGCTGAGACATTAGCGACTGTTAACGGCATTACTTCAACAATTGCTAATTCCATTGTTACTCATAGGACAGAACACGGCTTATTTTCGTCTTTAGAGCAATTAATGGAAGTTTATGGCATCGGTAATGCTACTTATCGAAAAATACGTAATTATGTAATTCTACACGCGTGATTGTTCTAATTTTATTCTTATCATTATTTATTGGGATAAATATTAGATATTCATTCATTGTTGGAATAATTGAGTTAATTCTTCTATTAATCTTTGTCTTTTTTCGCTTTAAGAAAAAGGTTTTACTATTATCGTCCATTTTCATCTTGAGTGGTGTTGGCCTTTCCTACATAAGATTTGATTTTAATAAAGAAAGTTATCAAGGAATGGTGGTTGAAGTTAAAGATAATTATTACGTCTTTTCTTCATCGCTAGAGAAAATGTATATCTATGAACCAAATCATAGTCATGAAATTGGTGATGTTCTTTTAATTAGTGGAGAGAAGAAAGAGCTTGATTTTGCCACTTTGGAATCAGAATTTGATTTTAAAGATTATTTGAATCGAAAAGGGATTTATTATGAATTGAAATATAAGTCAATAGAGGTTAAAAGTGAAAATCCGATTAAGCTTCATAAATTCAAGAAAGAATTCCTGTCAAAATTTGATGAAAACACCGGATCAGTAATTAGCTCATTGCTATTTGGAGAGAGCAAAAGTAGTGAATTCACTGACTTAGGAAGAGAGATGCATTTAATGCGTCTAGTTTCTAGTAGCGGAATCTACCTCTCATTTATTTATCTTTTAGTCTTTAAATTGCTCTTACTATTAATTAAAAATGAGAGATACGCTCATCTATTTGCTGTCTTTTTGCTTTCTCCGTTATTCGTTTTATCTTTTCCTAAATTCATTGTCATTAAATTCTTTGCTTTAAAAATAGTGAGGTGGATCAATAATTACCCTCTAAAGCGAAAATTCTCGTATTTAGAAATCACTTCTTTTAGCGCGATTGCCTTTCTATTCATTGATCCAAATTTAGCTAGGCAAGATGGATTTATCTTATCCTATTTCATCCCACTTATATTTTTATATATAAGAGGTTCTTTCCATTTCTCAAAAAAATGGAAGTCGTCATTATTTTTGCTATTAGCGGTAATGGGGTTCTTTATTCCTTTTAGCATCAAATATTATTCAGAGATATCTTTGTTTGCACTTCCTATACAGTTATTATTTACACCTTTATATATTTTCTTATTTTTATTAGCGATTTTAGGATTAATGAAAATACCAATATATGGTTTTATATCAACATATGGGAACGTGATGTTTAATTCTTTAAAAGCAATTAACAATTATGGCGTTTATATTTATACTGGCTCGATTAGTGAAGTGGGGATATTAATTTACGAATTATTATACCTTGGACTATTATATTTTCTTTCAATACGATTAAAACCAATTAGTAGAATTTCGATATTATCTTTCAGTGTTCTTCTTTTATATTATTTAGTTCCATTTCAAGGATTAAAATCGTATGTAAGTTTTATAAATGTAGGTCAAGGAGACTCAACATTAATTCACTACAAAAACACTGCGATATTAATTGACACTGGTGGTTTAAAAAATAAAGACGTCGCTACTGATGTACTTATTCCATTTTTTAAAAAGCGACAAATATATAAGCTTGATTTGGTAATTACTACTCATGATGATTTTGATCATTCAGGAGCCTTAACTTCGTTGGTGAGTAATTTCAAAGTTAATAGATACGTTTCTAGTTACCAAGATTTCCCGTTAACCATTAATAACATCACGATTAATAATTATAATAATTATTCTTCGCTGTGGGATGAGGATAATGACCGCTCACTGGTGCTTGGATTCCATGTTGATAAATATGATTATTTAGTTATGGGAGATGCCCCTAAAAAGATTGAAGAAGCAATCATGAAAGACTACAAATATATTCCTTGTGACATTTTAAAAGTCGGACATCATGGCTCAAATACTTCAACATCTGATGTGTTTGTCAATTTTTTAAAACCTAAAGTAGCAATTATTAGTTGCGGTAAAAACAATTACTATGGACATCCTCATAATGAGGTTATTGCAATTTTATATAAATATAATGTCTCTATTAGACGTACCGATTATGAAAGCACAATAACTTTTTGACAGCATAACTGCCAAAAAGATTATAATATAAGAGAAATGATTTATTTTATCTACGGTAATCAAGGTCCAACAGTAAAGTCACAGATCAAAAAAATCGGAGCTTCTTTTCTCGGTGATGAAAAGCCAGATGATTTGAACTTTATTAAATTAGACGGCAATAATTTCCTTGTTCAAGACGCGCTTGATGAATGCCAATATGTTGCTTTGGGTTACGAGAAGAAAGTTGTGTCTTTAGAAAATTGTTATTTTCTACTCAAACCAAAACCAAAGAACAAAATTGATGCAGATCAAAATTTTGATGAGCTTTTAAATTTCGTTAATAGTGGTGGCCTTGAAGAAAGTTTATTTATTCTTTCTGTCACATCTTCAGAGGTCGATGAAAAAAGTGATTTATTTAAAGCGCTTAAAGAGCACGCTAAAATCGTTCAAATTGCCGATCCTGATGAAAAGGGTTGGAACGAATATGTTAGAACCTATGTTGATAAAAAAGGAATCAAGATTGACCGCGATGCTTTATTAGAACTTGCTAGCCGCACCAATGGTGATGTTGGTTTATTTATTAACGCTATGCAAACATTAACTTTATATACTGACCATATTCGTTATAAAGATGTGACCAAAATGGTAGCCCGTCCTTTAGAGGACAATACTTTCTTAATCTTCAATTTAATATTAGAAGGTAATAACGCTGAAGCAGTTAAGCTATTAAAAGATTTAAAAATCAGTGGTGCACGTCCTGAAACTCTTATCAGTCAATTAGCCAATCAATTTAGACTATTAAATGAGATCTCTTATTTAGTGAAAAAGAAAACTTCTCCAGAAGATATTGCTAGTGAATTAAAAATCAAACCAGGAAGAGTGTATATTCTTTCTAAATACGTTTATCGTATTTCCGATAGCACAATTCATAACACCTTAAACGACTTATATCAATTAGATTTAGACATAAAAAGCGGTCTTGTGGACCGCTATTATGCTTTTGAATTGTTTTTGTTAAAATTTAAAACGCAATAAGATTATTTTAAAGAATTGACTAATCTTTGTAATTCGCCCTTTTGTCTAGAAGCGGTATTTTTGTGTTGGACACCATCAGAAACTGATTTGTCAATTAATCTGAAAGCAGCAACTAAAGCAGCTTCAGCTTTGGCTAAATCTTTAGCTTCAACTGCAACTCTTACTTTCTTCATGGAAGTACGAATAGCACTTTTGGCAGCTTTGTTTCTTTCTCTAGCTTCTTCGTTTGTACGATTACGTTTGATTTGTGATTTGATGTTTGCCATATTTAATTCCTTCTTTTTTGCGTCAGCGATAATGATACTAAATAGTTACAAATAATGCAAATATAATTTGTTATTATTTTATCTTTAAGAGTTTGGCAACTTCTTCAGTGAAATCATTGACGGTTGCCAATTTGCCATATAGTTCTTCTGGGATTGTCACTTTAAATGAATCTTGAACAGTGGTGAGAAGTTCGACATAACTCATAGAGTCTCCGCCTAAATCATTAATCCAGTGACCATCATCATCGATTTTGAATTGAGGTAAGATTAAAATCTTAGAGAAGATTGCTCTCATTGGTTCAAGAACTTTAGTTTTGACTTCTTCTGAGAAAACTTTTTTGTTCTTCTTTTCTTTCTTAAAATCGAAAGAAATGTAATCGTCAGAGAACGATTCAATTGCTTCTTTAACAACGAAACGTTTGACTTTCATGTTATTAGCAACCGGAAGTTTCTTTCTACAGAAATAGAAATCAGTGATCTTTGTTCCTTTTGGTAAGTCTTGTCCAATTTTCTTCATCTCTTCTTTAAGAGTTTCAATTTCTGATTCGGAGATACTGTTATTAATTTCAACAGCGCAGACTACCTTTTGATTTTTAGAACCTTTTTGGTCAATTCCAAGAACACAAACGTTCAAAACGTTTTTCACACCTTTGAAATAAATCTCAAGTTCATCAGGGAAGATATTTTCACCATCAGAATTGATGATGATGTCTTTAATACGACCCTTCAAATAATATCTATTTGTAGCGTCAACTTCAGCGATATCACCAGTTGCGAAATATCCCTCTTCATCTAAGGTGACGGACTTTTCAACTCCACCAATGATTTCTCTTACATGAGTAATGCCACTTTTAACGAATAATTCACCAGTGTTTTTACCTTTTCCATTTGGCTTAATTTTATAATTCACTCCATGGAAAGGAATACCGATACTACCCTTTAATCTCATCTCAACTTGAGGAGATAGTTCAACGGAAGTAATGCCGATTTCGGTCATTCCGTATCCATTATACAATGGATAACCGATACCGTTAATTGTGGTTTGGGTCTTGCTATCAAGATATCCACCTCCAGAAATACAGAAGCGGACATGATTTCCTAATAATTTCTTTTGAATGACGTTTTGAACTGTCTTATATGGACCAGCTTCTTCACGAGAAATTTTACCGGTGTTATATCCGATTAATTTGTCGATATATCCTCTTTTAGATTCGCTTTCTAAGGCTAACTTTCTCTCTAAACCTTGGGCCAAGGAATCCCAGAATAGTGGGACAGAGAAAACGTGAGTAACTTTGAATTTTTGTGAGACAGATTGAACTTCAGATGGGGCTAATGAGCGGACAAAAACAAAGTTCGCACCGAAATAGAAATACCATAAGAAAGTAGCAATAAAGCCAAAGATATGATGAAAAGGAATCATTGCGAGAACTTTTAGTTCTCCCATTGATTTTGGATATAATAGGTCTTTGCTTGTTTCTTGGAAGTCTAAAGCGGCTTCAATTTGATTGCAGAGATTTTCTCCGTTAAAGACCATAAGTTTGACATTACCAGTAGTTCCACTTGAGCAGAAGATTACTTCGTTTTCCCAGTTTGGGGCAAAATCATAAGTATGTTGCTCTTCTAAAATATCTTTCAAAGAAAACTTTGGAACATCATATTCAAAGTTGTCATCAGTAATGATGGCAATAGCCTTTCCTTGAGCGATAAGATTATCTGTTCCTTCTTTTGAAGTACGAGCATTAATTAATAGTGGCTTATATCCACTCATTAAGATAGCCCAGAATATTTCTCCCCAGTGTGGTCCGTTTGCAGCTTTTAAAACGATTGGAACATTTTTGGGTTTTTGAATCATGAAATTTGATAAGATTGAAGCGATTTCAAAGGCGTGTTTTCTAAACAAAGAATATTTATATTTTTTCTTTTTGCCTTTTGCGTTGATATAAGTGACAGCGATTCTCTTCTCATTTCTTTTTGTGGACAAGACAAAAATGTCTTCCATGGTCCTTGAAGTACTCTTGAGCAGATTAGCTTCTGCGCATTTCTCTTTGACCTTTTTATATTCAGGATACATATAATGTAGACCTACTTTCCAATTTCTAATCTTACTATATTTTTATGGAGGTGAGAATGTTTTTTGAGTTTAACTCATAAACATTAATCTCCGCTTCTTTTTCGTCTATGTCCATAATGACATAAGTTCCGATTGTTCCATCTCTTGGAATAGAAATAGACCCCGGACAAATAATTATGATTCCGTCTTCTTCTTTTAGGCTATATCTATGAGTGTGTCCATGAATGAAAAATTTAACACCTTTAGCCTCAATAGAATTAAGGGTTGGGAAGTGCTTCATAAATACATCTCCTAAAGGAGTTTTAATTCTTCGACATCGATCAAAATCATAGAAATCACAGTTTCCATATACTGAATCAAACGGGTAAATAACCATCGAAGAAGATTGACTATCTCCAGCGTGCAAATAATAGTCCATGTTTGGGTATTGGGAATATAAATCTTGTAAGATTTCATCGTTTCCGTGACTATCAGAGACCACTAAGAATTTCATAATTACTTATAATATATATTATTTGTTTTGTGATAGAAACGAAATCAAAGTATAATATTTTACGGTATATCAAAGATATATGGATATTAAGAAGACAAGAATAATTTTTATGGGAACGCCAGAAATCTCCGCAAGGGTGCTTGAGGGGCTTGTTTTAAACGGATATCAGATTGTCGCTCTTATTGCTCAACCTGACCGTCCTACTGGTCGTAAAAAAGTTTTAACTCCAGTCCCAACTAAGGTTATTGCCCAAAAATATAATATTCCAGTTTATCAACCTATGAAAATTCGTAAAGAGTACGAATTCGTCAATGAATTAAAACCTGATTTGATTCTCACTTTAGCGTATGGTCAAATCGTTCCTCAAGGATTATTAGATATCCCATCTTTAGGATGTTTAAATCTTCATGGAAGTTTACTTCCAAAATATCGTGGAGCCGCTCCAATACAATATGCATTATTAAATAATGAAAAAGTTACTGGTATGACTCTTATGAAAATGGTTAAAGAGATGGACGCCGGAGAGATGTACGCTAAAGAAGAAGTGTTAATTGATGAGAATGATAATTCAACTTCTCTATTTAAAAAGATGGGTGAAGCAGCTCTATCTTTATCTATGAGGGCTCTTCCTTTATACGTTCAAGGAAAATTACCTGGCGAACCACAAGATGAGAGTCTAGTGACCTTTGCTCCATCTATAAAACCAGAAGAAGAAAAAATTGATCTAAATAAAAGCAAAGAAGAAATTATTGGCCAAATACGTGCTCTTAGTGATGTTCCTGGAGCGTATTTATATCTTAATGAGTTAAAACTCAAAATCTATAAAGCGAAGGTTAATTCGTCTGATGTTATTGGCGAGGTTGGAGAAATCGTTAAAGCTGATAAAAACGGCCTACACCTACAAGTTAAAGATGGAATTATCGCTCTTCTTGAACTTCAAAAAGAAGGCAAAAATCGCATGGACTATAAATCGTTTGTGAATGGTAATCAAAACCTCTTAAATTGTGTGTTGAAATAACATGAGAGAAAGAATTGAATTAAGTGTCCACCAACTCGTGGACTTTCTTTTAAGAAAAGGCGATATTGATAATCGTGTTTTTAATCGTAGTTCGCAAACAGAAGGTTCTAGACTTCACACTGTTTATCAATCTAGTCAAAACAAGAATTACATTTCCGAATATCCATTAAAGCAATCGTTTGTGATTGATGATGTTGAAATCACCATTCAAGGAAGAGCGGACGGTATCATCAAAAAGAGTTCAAAAGATTATATCATTGATGAAATCAAAACCACGGTTATTGATCTCAAGGAATTTAGAGATGAGAATCTACAATGGCATTTAGGACAAGCAAAGTGCTATGCCTATATGTTTGCTCATGCTTTATCTTTGGATCATATAGGAATAAGACTTACCTATATTAGGCAAGGCAAGGAAAGTGAGAAATTTATTGATGAATATATGTTTCTCACTATTGATTTAGAAAACGATATCTATGATTTGTTAAATCAGTATTTGGAATTTTACCAAGTAATTATAAGACTCAACGAAGAGAGAAATAAGAGCGTTGAAACTCTTGAGTTTCCATTTACAAAATACCGCAAGGGACAAAAGGAACTTGTTAAATACGTTTATGGAGCAATAAAAAACAAAGAAAAACTCTTTATTGAAGCTCCTACAGGGATAGGAAAGACTATGTCTTGTATCTATCCTGCAATTAAATATTTCACTGAAAATAAGGATAGCAAAATCTTTTATTTGACCGCTAAAGCGACTGGTAAAGAAAACGCTCATCATGCTTTAAAAATTCTTAAAGAAAATGGACTATCGATGAGTGATATCATCATCACTTCTAAAGAAAAGATGTGTTTCACTAAAGAAAAGAACTGTAATCCTGATGAATGTCCTTACACTAAAGGCTATTACAACAAGATTAAAAACGTCATTAAAGAATCAATCATTCGTTATGACGATTTTGATTACGACACGATTGCCCATATTGCTAATAAACATATGGTCTGTCCTTTTGAATTAGAATTGGACTTAAGTCTATTCTGCGATGTGGTGATATGTGACTATAACTATGTTTTTGATCCAACCGCTTATATGAAGCGTTATTTTGACGAAAATTCATCAAACTATATAATTCTTGTCGATGAAGCTCATAACCTTGTAGACAGGTCAAAAAGCATGTATTCTGCAGAGTTAAGCTATGAATCATTTTTAAAAGCTAAAAAAGTTCAATCAAAGATTCCTAATCGTAAAATTAAGACTGCTTTAGCAAAGATTAATAATGTTTTCCTCTCGTATATTGATGAATTTGAAGAAGGAGAAAGTGAAGTTACCGATTTTAAAGAAGATGGATATAACGCAATTAACCGATTCATCAATAAATATCAGGAAGTTTCTAAAGAAAATAATAAAGATATCAGTAAAGAACTCACTAACTTTTACATTGATGTTAACCGCTTTATAAAGATATCGGAAATGCTCTCTGATAGATTTTTAGTCTATGTTAATAAACAAAAAAGTGACTTGAAGATTAAATTTTTCTGTCTAGACCCTTCAAGGTTTTTAGCCTCTACGATGAGCAAGGTCAATTCAACGACGCTTTTTTCTGCAACCTTATCTCCAATTTCATATTATATAGACACCCTTGGTGGTGATGTTGAAAAGAGTCCAAATCTCGTTTTGGATTCTCCATTTCCAAAGGAAAACCTTAAACTTTTAATCGCTCCAAAGATTTCTACAAGATATAAAAATAGAGACAAATCCTATCAAGAAGTCGCTAATATGCTCGTCTCTTTTGTGTCGGTGAAAAAAGGAAACTATTTCATTTATCTTCCAAGCTATGAATATTTAGACAACTTACTAAAAGTAATTTCTTTCCCTGAAGATGTTGATTTATTTGTTCAAAATCGTGATATGAGCGAGAAAAATCGTGCCGAATTTATTAAACACTTCAAAGAAAACAAAAATAGATCTACAGTCGGCCTTGCTATTATCGGCGGGGCTTTTGGAGAAGGAATCGATTTAGTTGGTGACTATCTTATAGGAGTCGCAATTGTGGGAATCGGTCTTCCAAAACTCAATTTTGAAAGCAATAAAATCGTTGATTACTATAGTAACACTGATGTTAAAGGCTTTAATTACGCCTATACTTTCCCAGGCATGAATAAAGTTATGCAGGCCGTTGGTAGACTCATTAGAAGCGAAGATGATAAAGGGGCTGCATTATTAATTGATGAAAGATATATGTGGAATGAATATCGTATTCTTTTTAAGAAAGAATGGGATAGATATGAAGTTGTTTATAATGAAAACGATATCAAAGAGAGTCTACAAAAGTTTTTCAAAGTTTAACATTAATGTTATAATTCACTAAGTTTATGGATTTCGAACAAATATACACTCGTAACTTCTCAATCATTGCCCATATCGATCATGGCAAGAGCACACTTGCGGATCGTATTTTAGAATTGACAGGCGCCATCTCTGAAAGAGAAATGAAGGATCAAATTCTTGATTCTATGGATCTTGAAAGAGAGAGAGGAATTACCATTAAACTAAACGCAGTTACATTATCCTACAAAAGCGATGATGGACACACTTATATTTTTAACTTAATCGACACCCCGGGGCATGTCGACTTCACTTATGAAGTGTCGCGTTCCCTCGCAGCGTGCGAAGGAGCAGTTTTGGTTGTGGACGCTACTCAAGGAGTAGAGGCTCAAACATTAGCAAATGTCTATTTAGCCATTGATAACAACTTAGAGATTCTTCCTGTAATCAACAAAGTTGATTTGCCTAGCGCAATGCCTGAATGGGCGCGCGAGGAAATCGAAAAGCGCATTGGTATCCCAGCAACAGAAGCAGTAGAAGTTTCTGCTAAAACTGGTTTCCATGTCCATGAGTTATTAGAAGCTATTGTTAAAAACATCCCTGCTCCTAGTGGTGAGGAATCATCTCCTTTACAAGCACTTATCTTTGATAGCTTTTACGATTCATATCGTGGTGTAGTCATCATGGTTCGTATTAAAGAAGGCAAAGTCGCGGTTGGAGATCACATCAAATTGATGCAATCAAATAAAGACTATGTTGTAACCGAACTTGGGATTAGAACCCCTGATGAAATTAAGTTGAAAGAACTTAAATGTGGACAAGTTGGTTATGTATGTGCTCAGATTAAAGACATCAAAGATGTCCGTCCTGGTGACACGGTAACGTTATTTGATAATCCTGCAAAACACGCTCTCCCTGGATATCGTGACATAAACCCAATGGTTTATTGTGGATTATATCCAGTCGATAGTGATGATTATCAAGACTTAAAAGAGGCCTTAGAGAAGTTATCTCTAAACGACGCTTCTTTGCAGTTTGTTCCTGAAACATCTCAAGCTTTAGGCTTTGGTTTTAGATGCGGTTTCTTAGGCCTTTTACACATGGATGTCATTCAAGAAAGACTTGAAAGGGAATATAACATTGATCTTATTCTTACTGCCCCATCTGTTATCTATCATGTATATCTCACTAGTGGGGAAATGTTGTCTATTGATAACCCTTCTAAACTTCCAGATTCATCAAGAATCAAATCAATTGAAGAACCATATGTTAAGGCGAGTATCATGACTCCAAAAGAATATGTTGGTCCAATTATGGAACTCTGCCAAGATAAAAGAGGAATCTATTTAGATCTTCAATATTTCGATGATACAAGGATGATTCTTGTTTATGATATGCCTTTATCTGAAATTGTGTACAATTTCTTTGATAAATTAAAAAGCTTTACCAAAGGATATGCTTCTTTTGATTATGAACCATCTTCATATCGACCAAACGATTTAATTAAGATGGATGTTATGCTTAATGGCACAGTGGTTGATGCTTTAAGTAGTATTGTCTATCGTCCACATGCATATAATAGAGGACTAGGAATTATTCGCAGAATAAAAACAGTTATTCCTCGTCAACAATTTGAAATTCCTATTCAGGCCGCAATTGGTGGAAAAATCATTGCTAGAGTTGACGTTAAAGCAGTAAGAAAAGATGTCTTAGCCAAATGTTATGGCGGTGATATTTCACGTAAGAAGAAGCTTCTTGAAAAACAAAAAGAAGGAAAGAAGCGCATGAAAAAGGTTGGCTCTGTTGAAGTTCCACAAGAAGCATTCATGTCTATATTATCTATAGACGACGAAGAAGAATAGTAAATAAATTGGTAATAAATTAGTAGTTTTTTGGTTTGTCTCTTGTAAAACAAGTTATAGTGAAATATAATGTTTTCAAGAGGTAACTTTTTATGTCAAATAATGATCTCGCGATGCGTTTTACCGAAAACTATTACGCAACCAAAAATGAAGTTAGCAAAGAACTTAAAATTTCTGTGATTGATGGTGTGTGGGATAAGATTTTATCTTATCGTTCATCCTTTTATCATTATCTTACCTTAAAAGGAATCGATAAGAACCCACTTAGAATTTGTTTATGTCCAACAATCGCAAACAAAGCTAATAATTCAGAAACTAAGTTAATTCGTCTTTTAGACGAGTATCGTAAATTAGATAGAGTAAATGGTGACGCTCAATATTTTGAGATGTCAAATTACATTAAATGTTTACAAAACATTGCGGTTAAAAAGAATCTAGTCAGTGATGAAGAGAATATTCGTTCTATAATTCATGGAAATCGAAATGTTAGTGACCTCTCCAACTATTTAGATGCACTTAAATTTATTGAAAGTAAATATGTTAACGCTCTTGATATGGATTTTTTAGCAGAACTTTATAGCTTAGTGAGTGGGAATCAAGAATTAACCTATTTTTATAGAGATTTTGATATTGACGATTCAATAAATCATAGCCTTGTTGCCCGCGTCTATAAGAGCGCTCCTCATGTTTTGGTACAACAAATGATGGATAACCTTTTCGCTTTTATTGCAAAAAGTAATCTAAGCCCGCTTAATAAGGCGCTTGTGACATTCTATTATATAGAATTTGTTAAGCCATTTAAGGATTATAACGATGAAATAGCGGCTTTATTTGCTAAGAGCGTGCTCGCTCATGAACGTTTAAATGAATTTGCTGCATATTTACCATTAGAATCTTTGCTCAATGAAAATGCGGTAGAGATGAATAAGAAATTTTATGAAGTACAAATGACTTCTGACTTAACTTATTTCTTAACATTTGCTCTTGATGGTTTTGATCGTTTGATTGATAGAATGCTTGATAGCGTTGCAGAATATTCAACGCAAATCATTAAAAATGATTTCTTTCAGTTAGATGAACCTCAAATCGATGAACCAATCAAAGAAGAAATAGTTCATGAAGAAGAGAGAATTAGCGAGCAAAAAGTTGAAAAAGCCCCTTCTAGTGAACCGGTCGTAGTTAAAGAAGTAATTCGTGAGATTATTAGAGAAGTTCCCGCTCCTGCTCCAGTAGTAGAGGAAAAACCAAAACCACAGGTTGAAGAAGTTAAAATTGAAGAAAAACCTTTGGGTTTAGCGGTCTCTTATATTCCTCCTGAACTCGATGAAAAGACAGCAGCTAGACTTGAAAGACATCTATTAGAACTAGATGTTAGGTTAAAAAAAGATCAAGCGTATTTCTACGCTAGACATTGCACTCTTGGAATGTTCTATACATTAGAACAATACAAGAAAGCCACTAAATGTGTTTATGAAACTGCAAGAACTTCTATGGAAAAACTTGTAGAATATGGTTATTATAAGAAAATGAAAGCTGGTAAAAAGTTTGTCTACACACCTGTAGATAGAAAGTGAGAAATGTATTATGTCTGATGGATTAATTATCTTCCTTGTTGTTCTTGGTGTCGTGGTTGCGATTGCTTTAATAGCCTTCTTAATCTATCTATATTTGAAACCACGTTTAAGACGTGATGACAAACCAACAGAAGAGCAAATTGTTCATGAAGAATTGGAACGTTATTTAAAACCAATTGAAGATGAAGAAGTAGCTAAAAAGGTAGAACAATATAAGGATGACGAAGAATAATATAAATTCTTTATATATCCACATCCCTTTTTGTGAATCAATATGCGATTACTGTGACTTTACTAAGTTGCAGTATTTTCGTAATATCGCTTCTACTTATCTAGAGGCTTTAGAAAAAGAATTAACTGAGACAGTAACAAATCATGATTTATTAACCATCTATATCGGTGGAGGAACACCAACATCGTTAGAAGATGACTTGTTTTTGAAACTGCTTCAAATAGTGGACCCATATTCAAAAAAAGCTAAAGAATATACGATTGAAGCAAATCCAGAGTCATTATCTGTTAATAAAATTAAGATGATGAAAGAATATGGGGTCAATAGAGTGTCAATAGGTGTGGAATCAACAGATGATAGAATCCTTAAAGACATTAATCGCCATCACACTTTTTCTGATGTTAAAAAAGCTAAAGAGTTACTTGAATTAAATGGAATTAATAATATTAACTTTGACTTAATGCTTGGACTCCCTAATGTCTCGATTAAAATGCTTCAAAAAGATATTCTAAATATCTTATCTTTAAATCCAACCCATGTTTCTTGCTATTCTTTAACAGTGCATGAACACACTGTATTTCATATAAACAAGATCACTCCTCCAAGCGATGAATTCTCCTACGAAGCTTATAGGATAGTGGACTCCCTACTTAAAAAAGAAGGATTTATACACTACGAAGTATCGAATTGGTGCAAACCAAATAAAGAAAGCCTTCACAACTTAACATATTGGAGAAATGAGCCTTATTATGGTGTTGGACTAGGTGCTTCAGGTTACGTAAATGACGTGCGTTATAAGAATACAACTAACTTATCTATGTATTTAAAAGGAACAAACGCGCAAGAAAAAGAAGTGGTGAAATTAAAAGATTTAGAAATCTATCAAATCATGTTGAATTTAAGAACGATTGAAGGACTTGATTTAGAAAAATATCACCGATTATTTAAAAAAGATTTATATAAAGAGAAGCAGCAAATAATTGACGGATACATTGATAGCGGTCACCTAAAAATAGTTAAAAATCATCTCATTCCGACCTTTGAAGGGATGATGATTCTTGATAAAATTACTCTTGATTTAATCGCCTGAAAAGGTGATTTTTTCATAATTTCAAATATTTTTACATAGTAAATATAAAAAATTAGCACTTATGTGTTGACAGTGCTAACACAAAGCATATAATAGAAATAGCACTTGAGGTTAACGAGTGCTAAAAAAGGAGGCAAGAAAGGATATGTCACTTACTCGTAGTGAAATGATTCTCAAATTAATCGTCGATCATTTCGTTAAGACTGCTGAACCTGTTGGAAGTCAGACATTAATTGAAGAATATGGGTTCCAATACAGTAGTGCCACTATTAGAAATGAGATGTCCGCCTTAGAAAAGATGGGGTATCTTGAAAAACCTCACACAAGCGCTGGGCGCGTTCCTTCTTCAAAAGGATATGAATATTATTGCAAGCACCTACGTGATAAAAATCTAAGCGATAGTCTCCGTTATTCGCTACAATCTGTTCTCGATTCCAAAGTGCAATCGGTTGAAGAAGTTATTAAAAGAAGTTGTGAGATTATCTCGCACATGACGAACTTGGTGAGTGTCGTTATGGGTCCGGAAGAAAAGGCCGAACACTTAGCGAGCGTTCAACTTATCCCGATTAATGAAAACACAATTACCGCAGTGTTTGTTACTGACCAAGGATATGTGGAGAACAAGACATTCATTCTCGAAGAGAATATCAAACCTGACGAAGTGGTGAAATGTGTTGAACTTCTTAACGCTAGACTTAAAGGTACTCCAATTGATGGACTAGTGGAAAAGATGGAAACCCTTAAGCCAATTCTCTCAGATTATATTGTCTCTCACGATGTGGTGTATCAAGCAATCTTAGAATCACTTCTTAGATTCGCTGGTGATCGATTATCACTTTATGGAAAAGAAGAATTATTCAATCACCCAGAATTTAAAAATGATTCAGAAGCTCTCATGAGAGTAATGAAATTACTTGATGATGCTTCTCTACTTAGAAAAGCTGATTATCAAATCAAAGATGATAAAGAAACCGCAGTTTCCATTGGTGATATTGAAGGAAATCCAGATATTGCCCTTGTAACTGCCAAAATTAAAATCGGTCCTGATAGTGAAAATACAATCACTTTAGTGGGACCAAAAAGAATGGACTATGACAAAGCACTTTCTGCTTTGGAATATCTATCAGAAGAATTAGAAAAATACTTTAACGACAAAGGAGGTTCACATTAATGGCAGAAAACGAAGAACTTAGAGAAGAAAATTTTTCAAAGAAAGAAAAGAAAAAAGTTGATAAATTGGTCGAAGAAGTTGAAAAGCTAAAAGCCGACGTCGATCACTGGAAGAATGAATATTATCGAGCATACGCTGATACAAAAAATCTTCGTTCTAGTTTAGAAAAAGATTTCAAAGAAGCGATGCGATATCGTTCGGAAGGGTTTATTGAAGAATTACTTCCAATTCTTGATAGCTTCCATATGGCGTTAGCCAATGAACCAACTGACCCGGCTTTGAAAAATTATCTAACCGGCTTCCAATATGTCTATCGTAATCTAGTAAGCGTTTTAGAAAATGAAGGTGTCACTGAAATGTCACCAAAAGTTGGTGATAAATTCGATCCACATACGATGAACGCTGTGGATACAGTAGAAGAGGAAGAAGAAGAAAACAAAGTCGTTAAAATCTACGGAAAAGGTTACAAACTTCACGATCGTGTTATTCGCCCTGCAATGGTGCAAGTAAGCGTTCGTAAAGTTGAAAATAAAGAAGAAAACAAAGCATCCGATGAAAAAATCGATGCATAGGAGGATTAAATATTATGGCAAAAGAAATTATCTTAGGTATTGACCTTGGAACAACAAACTCAGTTGTTTCTTATTTACAAGCTGATGGCACTGTTAAAGTCATCCCTTCACCAGAAGGAACAATGACGACTCCATCCGTCGTTGCTTTTAAAGCAAGCGGCGAAGAAATCGTTGGTAACGCTGCAAAAAGACAAGCGATTACAAACCCAGATACAGTGAGCTCAATTAAACGTAAAATGGGTAGTGCAGAAAAAGTTCATATTAACTGCATCAACAAAGACTTCACTCCACAAGAAATCTCTGCAAAGATTCTTGCTTACATGAAGAAATATGCTGAAACAAATATCGGTCATAAAGTTGATAAAGCAGTTATTACTGTTCCTGCTTACTTCAACGACGCTCAAAGACAAGCGACTAAAGACGCTGGTCAAATCGCTGGCTTAGATGTTGTTCGTATCATTAACGAACCAACCGCAGCCGCTTTAGCCTATGGCTTAGAAACAGACAAATCTGAAAAGATTCTCGTCTTCGATTTAGGTGGTGGTACATTCGATGTCTCTATCCTTGATATCGGAGATGGCACATTCGAAGTCATTTCTACTGCTGGAGATAACCGCTTAGGTGGCGATGACTGGGATCAAGTTGTTGCTGATTACATCAAAGCACAAATCAAAATTGAAAATAACATCGATATTACTGATAAAGGTAGTTTACAAAGAATTAGAGAAGCTGCTGAAAAGGCGAAGATTGAATTATCTTCTTCCTTAGAAACAGTGATTTCTCTCCCATTCATTTCTATGACTGCTACTGGACCTGTTAACTTTGAACACACTTTAACTCGTGCGAAGTTCCAAGACTTAACAAGACATCTCTTAAAGAGATGTGAAGAACCAGTTAGACGTGCATTAAGCGACGCTAATATGAAAGCTAGTGAACTTGATCAAGTCTTATTGATTGGTGGTTCTATCCGTATGCCAGCCGTTCAAGAATTAGTGGCTTCCTTAACTGGTAAGAAACCAAACTTATCTGTCAACCCAGATGAAGCTGTTTCTATCGGTGCTGCTTATCAAGGTGGTGTCGTTAGTGGTGATGT
>CADBUF010000045.1 GCA_902797795.1 uncultured Erysipelotrichaceae bacterium | reverse complement strand
AGAATGTAAGATTGTCGCTCTTGAACCACATGAATGTTCAACCCTCACTAATGGTGGTCGTGGACAACATAGAATTGAAGGTATCGGCGATAAGATGTGTACATTAATTCATAACGTTTTAACCACTGATTTCATCACTCAAATCGTTGATGATGATTGTGTTAGAGGCTTAGAAGTAATCCACGAAGGAACTGATATATTAGTCGCTCATGGTGTTGACCGTAAAGTTGCTGAAAGTATGGTCAATTTATTTGGTGTTTCCGGTATTTGCAACATTTTAGGCTCCATTAAAATGGCGAAATACCTCAAGCTTGGACCAGATGATAACGTTGTTACTATCGCTACTGATAGCTTTGATAGATATGACTCTGTTATTGAAAACCTCAAACAAAGAGAACTTGAAGTCACTCCTAACGTTTTAGAGAGATGGTTTGAAGATGTTTTCTTAGGCGCTGACACCAGAGGTATCTTAGATACACGTGGTAAGGAAGCTAAAGAAAAACTCTTTGCTCAAAAAGAAAAAGACTGGTTACCATTTGGTTATTCCAAAAAATATCTCGACAGCATGAAAGAGATGTCTTTCTGGGATAATGAATATAACAAGATTCATGAATACGATAAGAAAATTAAAGAACTTAGAGGTAAGGAGATTTAATGATGAAAGTACCTTTTGAAAAAGTTTTAGAAAAAGCAGAGTCCTATAAAAAGGACATGGTCAAATTCCTTCGTGACATGGTTGCTATTCCATCAGAATCATGTCAAGAAAGAGATGTCGTTCTTCGTATTAAAGAAGAAATGGAAAAAGTTGGATTTGATAAAGTAGTTATCGATCCAATGGGAAATATTTTAGGCTATGTTGGACATGGCAAACACTTAATTGGTATGGACGCTCATATCGACACTGTCGGTATTGGTGAAATCAAAAACTGGACATTTGATCCATATAAAGGTTTTGAAGATGATGTTCATATCGGTGGTCGTGGTACTTCTGATCAAGAAGGTGGTATGGCCTCAATGGTCTACGCTGCTAAAATCATCAAAGATTTAGGTTTAGAAGATGATTACACCTTAGTTATTACTGGTACCGTCCAAGAAGAAGATTGCGATGGTTTGTGCTGGCAATATATCATCGAAGAAGATAAAGTCAGACCAGAATTTGTTGTTTCAACTGAACCAACAAGCTGTAGAATTTATCGTGGTCACCGTGGAAGAATGGAAATCAAAGTTGCTGTTAGAGGCATTTCTTGTCACGGTTCCGCTCCTGAAAGAGGAGACAATGCAATTTATAAGATGGCCCCAATCATTGAACAAATTAAAGAACTCAATGAACATGGTTTAGCTTATGATCCATTCTTAGGAAAAGGCACAGTCACTATTAGTGAAATCTTCCATAAATCACCAAGTAGATGTGCTGTTGCTGATGGTTGCTGGATTAGCTTAGACAGAAGACTTACTGTTGGTGAAAACGATAAGACCTCTATTGCTGAAATTGAAGCCCTTCCAGCTGTAAAAGCCGCTAACGCTAAAGTGGAAATGTATAAATATGAAAGAGCAAGCTATACTGGTTTACTTTATCCAACAGAATGCTATTTCCCAACCTGGGTTATTCCAGAAGAAAGCATCTTTGTTCAATCGATGAAACAAGGTTATGAAGGCTTATTTAAAAAAGCTCCTATCATTGATAAATGGACATTCTCCACTAATGGTGTTTCCATTATGGGTAGATATGGCATCCCATGTATCGGATTTGGTCCTGGTGATGAAAAAGAAGCTCACGCACCAAATGAAAAGACAAGAAAAGAAGATCTTGTCATCTGTGCTGCTTTATACGCCACACTCCCACTTCTCTATTTAGAGAACTTAAAAAAATAATTATTTAGAAAGGATATATAAAAATAATTATGGAAAAAATAGCTCCTCGCTTTGCGGGCAGACACTTAATTACCTTAGAAGATTTCACTAAAGAAGAAATCGACTACATTCTCAAAGTTAGCCGTGATTTAAAAAATGCATTCTACGCTAACGAACCAACCGATTGGTTAACAAACAAAACTGGATTCTTAATGTTCTTTGAACAATCCACCAGAACCCGTAACTCCTTTGAAAGTGGTATGGCTCAACTTGGTGGACACGCCACCTTCTTAGACACTTCCATGATGCAAATTGCTCATGGCGAAAGTGCTAAAGACACCGCGGTTATTCTTTCAAGTTTTGGACACATGATCGCTTGTAGATATTGTAACTGGGGTTTAGGTAACAAATATATTCGCGAAATGGCGAAATATTCGACCGTCCCAATTATTAACTTACAATGTGATTTATATCACCCAATGCAAGCTCTTGCTGACTTAATGACCATTGAAGATGAATTCGGACACACCGAACACTTAAAAGTCTCTGTCATTTGGGCGATGGCGACAACCCACAAGAAACCAATTTCTGTTCCTGTTTCTCAAGTCTTATTATTCCCAAGATACGGAATCGATGTCACTCTTGCTTATCCTGAAGGATATGATTTACCAGATTGGGTTATTGAAAAAGCAAGAAAGAACGCGGCTGAACATGGTGGTAGCTTAACTATTACTCATGATATGGACGCTGCTTATAAAGATGCTGATGTCGTCTTCCCAAAGAACTGGGGAAGCTGGGTTACCAACCAATCCACAACTGTTGTTGATGATGCATTACTCGCTTTAAAAGCATGGAAATGTACACCAGATAAGATGGCTTTAGCCAAACCTGGTTGTAGATATATGCACGCTCTTCCAGCCGACAGAGTCAACGAAGTTGTTGATGAAGTTATTGATGGACCACAATCAGTTGTTTATGAAGAAGCTGAAAACAGAATCCACACCGCTAAAGCTGTTATGGCCTTATTCGTCCATGACAAACTTCCAAGCGATAGAAGATAAGAAAAATTAACAATTAGGCGGATTGAATAAATCCGCTTTTTTGTTGCACATGCTCAACTGATAATGTACTATAAAAATGCGTACAGAAAACTGTACAGGAGGTTATCATGATTGCGGCAAATTACACAAATGTCCGAGCTAATTTGAAATCCTATATGGATAAAGCAAAAAATGACTATGAAACTATTGTCATTACTAGCAAAGACGGAAATGTTGTTATGCTTTCCGAAGAGGAATATAACAATATGAAAGAAAACCTTTTCATTATGTCTAATCCTACGATGGTAAAAAGATTAAACGAGAGTATTCAACAATTCATCAAAGGTGATGTTGTTGAAGTTTCTTTAAACGACATCCTTAATTCTAAATAACTGATGAGAATTGTTTTTACTAAAGACGGATTCGAAGATTATAAATATTGGGAATTAGAAGATAGAAAAACTCTTAAAAGAATCAATTTACTTATTGAAGACATTTCTAGAAATGGAAATGTTGGATTAGGAAAACCAGAGATGTTGAAGAATGATTTTTCAGGTCTATGGTCTAGACGTATTAACGAAAAGAACAGGCTAATATACAAGATAGAAGATAACCTCATTATAATCTTCGCCTGTAGGACACATTATTCTGACAAATAGCAATCAAATCAAAGAGTGGAGTGTAACGCTCCGCTTTTTTGTTGTAAATATCTAATTAACACTCTTAATAGAGTGCTTGACCTTATATTTATATATATTCTAAAATTAAATTGCAAATGATTAGATACCATGGAGGTTTATTATGAAAAAAAGACTATTAACTATTTTTGGTGTGACTGCTTTACTTGCATTTTCTAGTTGTGGAGGCGCCGCCCCTCAACAAGAAGTTGTTCCAATAAGTGAGTTGGATCAAAAAAGATTAGAAATTTATCGTCTTGCTATCGAAGCTGGCTATGAAGGTAGTTATCAAGAATGGCTTGATTCAATTACTGGCGAAGATGGTGTTTCTGTTGTTTCCATTGATAAAACTTCAAGTGAAGGTTTAGTTGATACATTCACAATTACATATTCAAATGGCCATACATCAACCTTTACTATTATTAACGGTGCAAAAGGTGACCAAGGTGAGCAAGGCCCTCAAGGCGAGACCGGACCTCAAGGCCCGCAAGGCGAACAGGGTCCTCAGGGTGAACAAGGTATTCAAGGCGAGACCGGTCCACAAGGTCAAGTTGGTAAAGATGGTATCTCCATTATTTCTATTGTTAAATCAGACTCTCAAGGTTTAGTCGATACATATACAGTTGTCTATTCCGATGGACGTACTTCTACTTTTACTGTAACTAATGGAGAACAAGGTATCCAAGGTATCCAAGGTGAAAAAGGTGAAGACGGACACACCCCAGTTATTATTATTGGTGAGAATGGTCACTGGTTTGTCGACGGAGTAGATACTTTAGTTCCTGCCCAAGGTCCTAAAGGAGATCAAGGTGAAGTTGGTCCTCAAGGTCCACAAGGCGAAACCGGTCCTCAAGGCCCACAAGGTGAACAAGGTATTCAAGGTGAACCTGGAAAAGACGGGGTTTCTGTTGTTTCTATTACTTATTTAAATAGTGTGAATAATGTTGACACTTATGTCATCTTATTCTCTGATAATACAACTTCTTCCTTTACTGTTACCAATGGTGTTAACGGCGAACAAGGAGAACAAGGTATTCAAGGCATTCAAGGTGAAAAAGGTGAAGATGGACATACGCCTGTTATTACCATTAGTGAAGATGGATTCTGGGTGGTTGATGGAGAAAAGACTTCAACATTAGCTCAAGGTCCAAAAGGTGAACAAGGTGAACAAGGTCCTCAAGGTGAAACTGGCCCTCAAGGTCCACAAGGAGAACAAGGCGTTCAGGGCGAGACCGGTCCACAGGGTCCACAAGGTGAAGTTGGCCCTCAAGGTCCTCAAGGCGAGCAGGGACCACAAGGTGAACAAGGCATTCAAGGTAACCCAGGAGCGGATGGAACATCTGTCCATACTGGTAATGGAGCGCCTAATTCATCTTTAGGTATGATTGGTGACTCATACATTAATTTAGAGAACTGGGATTTCTATGTTAAAGAGGAATCTGGTTGGGTTCTTAAAGGTAATATTAAAGGTGAAGACGGAAAAGATTATGATTATGATAATCCTCAAGGTCTTGATTTCTATATTACAGATAACGGTGATTATTACGTCGGGCAAGGAAAGGCCACTCTTCTTTCTAACATTGTTATTCCTAGTACATATAATGGAAAACCAGTAGTTGGCTTGATTGATTATGCATTCAGTTCATGCCCAAGACTCGTTAGTATTACTTTACCAAACACAATTGAAGAAATTGGAAATTATTGTTTCGGCTATTGCAATAACTTAGCAAGTGTTAATATCCCTTCAAGCGTTACAACAATTGGAGAAAACGCATTTAAATACACGAATAGCGATTATTTGAAGCTTTATTGTGAGGATAACGCCCCTAAATCTTCGTGGCCATTTAATTGGAACCAAAATTTCCCTGTTTATTATGATGGTGTTTTAGACGCTCCTGAAGGTAATGGCTTTTACGTTGTTGGTGATAGAACTAATTGGAAATTTGAAGATGCAACTGAGCTTATTCAGTCAGATGATGCATATGGATTAATTAATTATTTAGTTAATGCTAATGAAAAATTTGGCATTAAATATTACCGTAACGGGGCAACATGGTGGGTTGAGCTTAATAATTCCGGATCTTGTGAGTTTATCTATACAAGTATTACAAATAAAGCTATAAACATTTTCGTCAATGATTATTCAGCCTATTATACGGTTAAGGATTATGATCCATCATTCTACCCAACTGAGACCGGTTATTATTTAGTTGGTACAAAAACTAGTTGGGATTTTGAAGGCGCTCCAAAAATTGAGTACGTTGAAGATGAAGAAGTGGTTGCAGCTTTATATGGCTATCAAGCAACAAATGGAGAAAAAATAAAGGTCAGGTATTTTAATTATATTTCTGAAAATAGTTATTGGCTTGAATCTGAAGCTGTTGAAAGCTTGGGAACGATAGATGAGAATGGCAATTTTGTTTTCATTAGAGACGCTAAGGTTAATATTTTTATTAGAGAGTATTTTGATTACTCGACAAATGTTAATACTTATAGATTCTATGTATTTTCTGCAGATGAACATGGTAAAACAATTTATGATCCTTTAACAACTTATGAGGCCTATGTTTTAGGTAAATCTCTTTCCGGATCAGTCGGCGGTAGTGTTTATACAGAAGATTCATATTATGTTAGTGGTGTTTATTTATACGACACTGCTCCTAGTGATGGAAAGATAAGCCAAAGAAACGCGATGGATGGTTTAATTGCACTTTTCAATACTGTAATTGATAGTGAAGTCGAAGCTACTTTTGAAAAGGGCGCCATGATAACTGTTTGTGGCCCAATTTGTAATTATAATGACGGTTCTGTTATTGAGATGTCATCAAACACCTCTGTGATTGCTTCAGATAATTCAGAGCCAACGTTATTGGAACTCAATGCCCAATCATATATTAGGGTTGGTGAATCTAAAAATTTAGAAGCTACTATTTTCCCTGTTAGCTTAGGTCTATCCGCTACATTTGAATCTAGTGATCCAACAGTTGCTTCAGTTAGTGGTTCTGGTTATATAGAAGGACTTAAAACTGGAAGTTGTACTATTACTGCTAGATATGGATATCTTTCTGATGAGATAGAACTACTTGTAACCGATTCAGAACCTCAATCCCTTATTATTACATCTTTAACTGATTTAAAGGGATTGGATGCAAGTGGCAAAGCGACCCCAATTTATTCTGGTATGACAAACGGAACTCAACTTCCAACTATTATACTTAACGACATTATTAGCATGTCCGTTAATAATTATGGCAATAATGGTAAGATTTATGGAAACGGAACTGAATGGAGATTATATGAAAACAATAACGCTCATATAACCTTTTCTGTAGCTTCTGGTTACAGCCTTGTTTCCGTCATGTTTACATATACCAACAATGGTTCTGGCGGTGTATTAAAATTAGGCGAGGAAGAAGTTCTTTCTGGAGATATTGTTAACGTAAACAACAATGTAGTATTTAATGTTGGCAACTATTTAACAAGCTCTAAAGGTCAAGTTAGAATAACTGGTATCACTCTCAGTTACGTTTCTCTTTAAAGTTTTAATTAGTCTCAATTCATTTAAAAACATTAAAAAACTCCTGATTTTGCAGGAGTTTTTGCTTGTTTTTGTTAAAAATTATCTTTCTTTTGCGTGGAAGCCAACACCGATAACATCAGGTCCGCAGTGGCATCCAGCGGTTGGATTAACATCGATAACTTCAAGCTTGAGATCGTTACCAAATTGGTTGTACATCATCTTCTTGAATTCTTCCACTAGTGGCATTGCATCTGCGTGAGCAATAAGTACTGGATAGTCTTTAATGTGATCTTCTTTTTCAATAACGTAATTAAGAAGCTTGGCTAAGACTTTTGCTTTTCCAATTGCTTTATCGATTGAGACCATTTTACCTTCGTTAGAGATATAGATAATTGGTTTAACACCAATCATGCCACCCATAAAAGCGGAGAAGCCACTAACACGGCCACTTCTAGCAAAGAATTTCAAATTGTCGGCAAAGAAGTAGGTGGTGTTATGGTTAACGATATCATCTTTCATTGCTAAGATTTCATCGATTGTTTTACCTTCTTTAGCAAGCTCACCAATACGGATACAGCTTAAGAAGGCACACATGGTGATACCTTTAGTGTCGATTAATTCAATTCTTCTTTCTGGGTATTTTGCTAAAAGCTCTTTAACAGCAGCATCACAACTATTGAAAGTGGCGCTCATTGCTCTAGAGAAGTGAACATAAAGGATATCTTTACCCTCTTTTAGTGATGGTTCGAAATATTCGATATATTCTTGAGCAGAAAGAGCACTGGTGGTTGGATTAGCATTGCCAGATCTAAGTTTGTCATAGAACGCTTTTGAATCAAATTTTTCCCAGTCTTTATAAGGGAATACTTCTTCTCCATTTAATGCATATGGCATGGAGATGAGTTTGGCGTTATATTTTTTAGCCCACTCTAAAGTGACGTCTTCATCAGTATCAAAAAATAATTGAAACATATTCTTTCTCCTTATTTGGTGGCGTTCTTTTCTAAATAATCAAGAACGTCTTTAACTGTTTTAAAGGTGACAGGGGCGTCAAATAACACACCAAATTCATCTTCAATTGACATTGATAACATCATCATACCAATGCTATCCATTCCAAGGTCTTCGATTAATCTAGAGTTTTCGGTAACGTTAGATAGATCTTTATCTGGGAGATTTTCTTTAATGACTTTTAATAATCTTTCAAACATTGTTTTTACCTCTATTCATAAAAAGTTTTGTCATTCATGATGTTGACTAATATTTTAACCGCATTCTTAATAGCAACTGGGCCACTAGAACCACGGCATTTTAAAACGTATTTTTTAGCGCCTAACATGATACCTGCACCTAATGATTCAAAGTCGTAGGTTTTCATTAAATAACCAGCGATCATTTTGCACATATCTTCATTTCCGCTTTTCTTGCCGAATTTCATGATTTCAGTAATTAAAGTTATCGCAGTTCCTTCAGTGTTTTTTAACACTTGATTACCAGCAAAACCTTCGGCGACTAAAACATCACAGTCACCCGCTAAAGCGCGGCTGCCTTCGATGTTGCCAACAAAGTTGATTCCTTCTTCTTTTGCTAATAAAGGATATGTCTCTTTAACTAAGTGATTGCCTTTGGTTGGTTCGCTTCCATTAGAAAGAAGTCCAACTCTTGGGTTTTCAATTTTATATAACTTTTTCATGAAGTCAGTGCCTAAATGCGCAAATTCCACGAGTTGAGTTGGTCCTGCATCAATTGACGCGCCAGTATCCACTAAACAGGTATATCCTCTTTGAATATTAGGAATAATAGCCGCTAAAGCGGGTCTTGTTCTTTTCTCGTTAAGTAAATAACGGAGAACACCGACTAATAAGGCTCCGGTATTACCGGCAGCGATAATACCAATTGCTTTTTCATCTTTCGCACATTCTTCACATGCTTTAAAAACTGAAACGTTTGGTTTCTTATAGAAAGCTTCCAAGGGATTGTCGTAATTTGTTATTGTTTCTGGTGAATGAATAATTTTAATTCTTTCACTTGGAAGATTAGCGGCTTTGATGACATTTTCATCGCCCACTAAAGTGAGGTTGACTTCTTTAAATTCATCTAAAACTAATCTAGCACCTTCTAAGATTGCTTCAGGACCTTTATCACTTCCTAAAGTATCAATCACAACATTATATTTGTTTTCCATTTATTACCTCCTAGTAAAGTCCCATAAGAAGATCGTAGACATCTTGTTGTCCTTTAATTAATCCGACTTCCATATTTGGGAATTCCTTATTGATATGTTCGACGATGGTTTTGGCTTCTCCATCAGACATCATTTGACCATAAATGATGAACAAAACATCATGGCTATTAATATCTTCAACACTATTGAGAAGGTCAATTACCGCTCTAGCACGTGTGCGAGCGAAGTTTGTAAGTTTTCTTCCTCTAGAAGCAACAAAGCTTCCTTTAGGAGCAATCTCATTACCAATCTTTGCTTGTTTACCACTCTTAAAGACGGTTAAAGGAATAATTGCTTCTACTCCACTTGTAAGAGCTTCGTAGACTTCTTTACCATTTTCTTCATCGCCTAAATGCATATTTAATGCAGCGTAACCTTCTTGCAAGTTTCTAGATTTAACAACGTAGACTTTGCTCTCTTTAAATAAGGCGGCAGCTTGTTCTGCTGCTTTAATCATATTTGTTTCGTTAGGTAAGAGAATGATTTCATCAGCGTTTACGTATTTGAAAGCTTCAATCATTTCTGCAACTGAAGTGTTCATAGTGGTGCCACCATTAATAACCATATCCGCTCTTAGTTGGTTAGCGAATAAGTCGATGATGCCGTCCCCTTGAGCAATAGCGATAACCGCATATTTCTTTCTTTCTCTCTTCTTTGCCTCTTCTTCTTTGATGAGGTTATTGTGTTGGAGGGCCATGTTCTCCATTTTAAAGGTTGCAAATTCACCAAATCTTTGAGCGTATTCGATGACTTCATATGGTTTATGAGTGTGAATATGGACTTTAACTATTGTTCCAGTTTGGAAACAAACCAAAGAATTACCGTGTTCTTGCATCCATTGAATAAATTCGTTGATGTTAAAACTTGGAATGTCAATCTTGCTATTTAAAAGTTGAAGTAAGAACTCAGTGCAATAGCCATATTCAAGAACGGAATTTTCATTAAAGGCTGAGAAATCGATGCTTGGTTCTTTGGCGTGACTATGTTGTTCTTGCTCTAATAATTCTTCTTCGATATTGATTTCTTTACCAGTAAAGAAGGCTAAGAATCCTTCAAAGATGGTTAATAATCCTTTGCCTCCAGAATCAACCACTCCGTTTTCTTTTAAAATTGGGAGTAAGTTAGGAGTGTTATCTAAAGATATTTTCATCATATTGACAACTTTAGATAAGAATGATTCAAAAGTATCTTCTTCTCTTACTGAAGGAAGAGCGTTTTCAATTGATTCACGAGCAACGGTAAGGATTGTTCCTTCCGCGACATCTGCGCAGGCTTTATAGGCGTTCTTATAAGCGCCAATCATTCCTTTAGCGAAGTCTTGGACCGTGATTTCTCTTAAACCTTTGATTTCATCGGCAAAGCCTCTGAAATATTGAGAAGTCAAAACTCCTGAATTACCACGGGCGCCAAAAAGCATTCCACGCGCAAATTCATCAAGTATTTGATCGACTGGTCCATCATCATCACTAATGGTTTTTAAACCATTTTGATAGGTGAGCTTCATATTTGTTCCTGTGTCTCCATCTGGGACAGGGAAAACATTCAAATCATTAATGATTTGTAAATGTGCTAATAAATTTTTATATCCAGACTGTAGCATGGCCGCTATAGTCGAGCCGTTCATTTTAATGGGATTCATAATATCCCTCCTCTTATAACAAAACAAAAATATTAAAAATAGTAGTGGTTAATGACCATCGATCTTTATCTATTCTTGCTTTTTAATTGCTTTAGAAGTTAATAACCAAATGGAAATAGTGAAGATTGTAATAACAAATCCTCCAATCACCATTGGGATATATTTGTTGATATCAAAATTAATTGATAGAACAAGTAACATTGCGATTGAAGAGATGATGAAAGCATATCTAGCAGCTTTTTCTCTTTCTTCTTTGGCCCACATAATAATGGTGATAACTAAAATTAATCCAAGTAGCAAGACTGGGATATTTCTAATTAATCCGCTTAAGAAACCATCATTGGTGAACCATTCATATGATGGGAATAGGGCAAAGACAATACGGATAACGGCGAGTGAAATTACAGAGATATCAATTAAAACAGTATCTCTCTTATTGGATTTGATTTTGAAGAACCAATAAAAAAGAACGAAGATAATTGTTGTTATAATGCTTGTGATTGCATTTCCAATATTTAAGAACGAGACCATATCCATGGCTTCATTAGTGAACGTTAAATTAAAGAAACTTGGAATGATATAAAAGGAATCACTGATAATGGTGGTTAGGCCAATAACACCAGCAACAAGCCAAGAAATTCTCTTGTTAGATTTGATTAAAGCGTATAAAGATATCGAAAGTCCGATAACTAAGTAAGCAATTTGTAATGTGGGTTCACTGATTAAGATCATTTCCGTTTTTCCCTTTAATACTTTAATGATTATTAAAAAAATAATCAACAACATATAAAGAATTATATGTAGATATCTCTATAATTTTTTAGTAAATCTACACTTTTTAACATAGTTAAAGTATAATGATTGACATCGAAGGTAAAAAGTATGCATTTTGACGAATGGTTTAACGAACAAGAAAGATTAGTTAAAATTATCTTTCTTTTTATTCCGATTGTTGGCTGGCTTATTGAGATTTTAGTGAGAGTCAGTACTTTAGTAAAATCTCAAAGCACCACAAATATCCTTGGACTCATCATTTTTGTTATCGGTGGATATATCTTCCAATTCTTTGATTTAATCTATTTAACAATTACTGACAAGATGCTTCTTGTTGAAGAAAAAGAAGACGTTTAACGTCTTCCTATTTTAAATCTTCTAGATGAGGAAGGGCGATAATTGCGCCCTTTTTTGTTACCGTGATACTTGAACATTTTGAGGCGAATTCCATCGCTTCAATTATCGGGGTGTCACTTGCTAATTTAAAGACCAACGCTCCTAGGTAGGAATCTCCAGCAGCGGTTGTATCAACAGCTTTAACTTTATGAGGTTCCACTAAGTGATGACCTTCTTTATTTACTAGCATTGATCCTTTTTCTCCAAGAGTGACGATGATGTTTTTCGCTCCTTTTATAAGTAGGGAGTTCGCTCCTTTTAAAATGTCGCTTGTTCCACTCAATGCTTCTAGCTCATGTTCGTTAGGAACAAGATAATCAACATAACGATAGATTTCTTCACTAACTTTTTTAATTGGAGCAGGATTAAGTACCACTGTCATACCTTTTTCTTTGGCAAGTTTTATAACATATTCAATGGTGGGTATAGGACCTTCAAATTGAGTGAGTAAAATATCTCCTTCTTTAAAGAGGTCGATGTTCTTATCGATGTCTTCTTTAAGGACATCGTTATTCGCTCCTTGAATAATTAGAATACGATTTTCAGCAGTTGTTTCTTCAAGCATGATAAAAGCAACGCCTGTAGGTTTAGAGGAATCCTTGATTCTGGTATTTAATCCGTTTTCTTTTAAAAAGGATTTAACCATTTCTCCATTATTGTCTTTTCCAACGGCACCTATAAAGGTGACTTCAGCACCTAAAAACATCGCTGCACAGGCTTGGTTAGCACCTTTACCACCGATATTTTGAAAATAACTATCAGCAATAGTGGTTGTTCCTGCACTTGGAAGTACTTGAGTAAAAATAGTGTTATCAATAGCGATTGATCCAACAACGACAATCTTTCTCATTATTTGCACCTCCTTAGATGTTCAAATATATTTTCCCAATAACGTTCAATGTTTACATTAACTGCAACCTTGGTGTTATATGGTTTATCCTTTAAACAAATAGTTTTACCTACTTTTTCAGTATCTGATGTATCTATTTTAACTTGCATGTCTATAAAGGTAAAAACTTCTTCGTCAATAAGAGAAATAATTGTTGCAGGATCGTGAAGTGGTCCTGCAGACAAACCAAAGAATTTTCTTTGGTTATCATTAAAGACTTTCATCAGTTTGACAAATAAGTCAGCGCCTCTAGTTTCTATCTTACTTGCTTTAGCAATCACTTCATCAGTGACGAGAATCTGGCGAGTAACGTTTAACCCTAACATTCTTAGCGGTACACCGCTAGTAAAACAAATATCAGCAGCTTCAGGGTCCACTAAAATGTTGAATTCAGCTTCTTTTGTCATGTTTCCTTCTTTAGTGGAACCACCCATTAAGACAATTTCTTTAATGTTATTTTTAATTTCTGGAGCGTGAAGTAACGCTAAAGCGAGATTAGTCATTGGACCAGTGGTGATAACAGTGACATCCTTGTTATTTTTAACCGTATCAATGATTAATTGATATCCTTCTTTAGAATCATATTTTTCTTCGTAAAGAGGAAAATTAAATCCATCTAATCCACTTTCCCCATGTATTTCTGGGCAAGTCAAAATCTTTCTTTTTAGTGGAGATGATGAACCTTTTGCTAGTGGGATATTTTCTTTATTGAAGAAATGTAAAAGATTGTTTGCATTTTTAGTTGTTTTTTCGATGGTTTGATTACCCGCGCTTGTCGTAACTGCGAGTAGATTAAGTTTTTCTGAATAGCAACAAAGAAGAAGGGCAAATGCATCATCATGCCCAGGATCACAATCTAAAATGATGTTTCTTCTTTTCATTTATGTTTTTGTTCGTATATTTTTAACAAATTTTCCATAAGGGCAAGTCTAGTTAATAAACCCACACCTCCTGGAACAGGAGTTTGTAATTTAACAGGTAAATTAGGTATGGCGTCCCCGTGTAATCCAGTTTCATCTCTAGAGATACCAACGTCTACTATTACTGCGGAGTCTTTATATTTGAAGCGGTTATCTAAAAATCCTTGCTTTCCAATAGCAACTACGATGACATCAGCGTTTTCAATATACCTCGCCATATCTTCTGGCTTTGTTTTTGAATGGACTACAGTGACATTGCAGTTTTCTTTCAAAAGGAGCTTCGCCATTGGTTTACCAACAATATTACTTCTTCCAATTACTAATGCATTCGCACCACAAAGTTCGATATTTTCATGGTGAAGGTAATTGATGATACCTTGAGGAGTGCATGGATTAAGTTGACTTAATGGATGGAAACCATCAACATCTTTACTAGGTGAGATAGCGAGTTTTATTGTCTCTTCGTTAATATGTTTTGGTAAAGGCATCTGCACAATAAAACCATCGATTGAGTCATCTTTATTATATTCATCAATTATTTTTAATAATTCTTCTTCACTTATATCTAAAGGAAGATTATTAAGCGAAGCGTTAATTAAAAGCTCTTCGCAATCTTTGAGTTTACCTTTAACATAGGCATTACTTCCAGCGTCTTCATTAACTTGAATAATTGCTAGTCGTGGTTTCGTAATTAAAGTAGATACATATCTATGTATCTCTTCTTTACGAAATTTTACATATTCTTTAATTGTCATTATTTGATTGAGATATCAATATCTTTTCCTTGGAACTGTGTGATTTTTACACCTGCTAAATCGAGCATTTTCTTACTAGCTTGGGTATTAATCGCATCAGCGTATTTATTCTCTAAATAAATCACTTCTTTAATACCAGTTTGAATGATTGCTTTAGTGCATTCATTGCATGGGAATAAAGTGACATATAGTCTTGCTCCTTTAAGAGTGCCGCCAACTTGAGTGTTTAAAATTGCGTTAAATTCCGCGTGACAGACATATAAATATTTTGAATCTAAACCTTCACCTTTGTTCCATGAAAGTTTGTCTTCGTCTAATTGACGAGGCATGCCGTTATAACCAATAGAAATAACTTTGTTATCTGGACTAACGATAACCGCACCAACTTTGGTGTTAGGGTCCTTACTTCTT